>CALDEP010000266.1 GCA_937942475.1 uncultured Aureispira sp. | reverse complement strand
TTTTTCGTTTCAAAAGTTATAAATTCTATCTCAATGCATAAAAAATTTGACCCAAACGGTTATGCCGTTAAAAACGGGAATTTTATAGGGCTGCCTTACAACGAGGAAACGGCTAAAATTATCTTACTTCCAGTGCCTTGGGAAGCAACCGTTTCTTATGCCGCAGGGACAGCATTGGGACCAAGCAAGATCTTAGAAGCATCTTATCAATTGGATTTGGTCGATTGGAAGTTTGGAAATGCTTGGGAAACGCCTATTTACATGGCTCCTGTAGATCCCTCGATACAAGCATTGAGCGAAGTCACACGTGCCTTAGCCAGCCAACACATTGATAATTTGGAACAAGCAAAAGCAATTGATTCTAGTTTAATTGATCAGGTTAATAAAAATTCTGAACAACTAAATACTTGGGTTTATGAACAAACAAAAGCCTTGTTAAAAAAAGGAAAAAAAGTAGGTCTAGTTGGCGGTGAACATAGTGTTCCCCTTGGTTATTTAAAAGCATTGGCAGAGGAAGAAGGAGACTTTGGTATTTTACAAATTGATGCGCATTTTGATTTAAGAATTGCTTATGAAGATTTTACTTATTCTCATGCTTCTATTTTTTATAATGTCTTGGAACAAATCCCTGAAGTTAAACAACTCACACAAGTAGGTATTCGGGATGCTTGCCAAGATGAGTTTGACTATGTTCATGCCCACAGTGATAGAGTGACTTTATATGGGATGAATTATATCCGAGAACAAGTGTATTCGCAGTTTCAAAGTTACCAAGAAATTTGCCAGCAAATTATTGATTCACTGCCTCAAAAGGTTTATATTAGTTTTGACATTGATGGTTTGGACCCTAAACTCTGCCCAAATACAGGTACTCCAGTGCCCGAAGGTTTGGAATTTATGGAAGCGGTACACCTTCTACATCAAATTATCAATAGTGGTCGTACAATTATTGGATTTGATTTGTGTGAAGTGGGGAGTGCTAGCGAATGGGATGGCAATGTTGGGGCACGTATGCTCTATAAATTGGCGGTTCTCCTGGGGCGCAGTTTGGAATAAGCAGAAATTCATCTATTCTTTTTCATTCTTAAAACGCCTATTTTGATCACAAATAAAATCGTCCTCCTAGTTGTCCTTTTTTCATCCTTATTCTTGTTTAATCGTTGTGGCTCAATTACTAAAAAGTTAAGTCAAGAAACACTAGATCAACACCTTTTGGCTTATGAAAAATTGGCAGAGGAAAGTGAAACAATAGATGCTATACTAGAGGAAAGTAATTCTATCAGTATTTACCTATGTCAAGCCTGTCAACCCATCTTGGACTCTGTTACTAGAGAAGCAGGCTATGCAAATTTTGAATCTTTTTTATTGATGGATCTTCGCATTATGTATACCATGCAATATGTTGCTTATTTAGAAGTCTCAAAAATAATTGGTGAGGCGGGTAGTGATATTCCACAGGAAGATATTTGTGTGGGAATAGACACGGATGAAGATTTGAGTCCTGAGGATAGAGTAAAAGCTGCGAAATTCTGTCAGCACCTTAAAATTTTCTTAAAATGTATTAGTAAACTAAGTAGTGTTTTAGGAGGTGTGACCAACTATCTTTTAAATGTTGCCGATTTTGAAATCGTTCAGTTAAATTATGATAATTTATTTAGTGGTATGACGGATCCTGATTTGCCAGATGGCTTTGGTTATTCTGTAGGTTATGATGACTAACTACTCTCCGAAATTCACCTTATTTTTCAAATTACCCAACTACATGAAAGTTTTTCTATTCTTATTCTTTATAACTATTCTTCTATCTTGTAAAACCTCTTCTTCAACTTCCGTTCAAGTAGATCAAAACCAATGGCTAATAGATAGTTTAGTACTAGAAGAATATGCGTTCACTGGAGAAGCAAATTTACCCAATGGCATGTCTCCTTCCTTGATCGCAGGATATACAGATAGAGTTAATGGTATCTATCATTTAAAGGAGTTAAATTTAGCCTCGCTACAAATTATTAGCTTAAAATTTCAAAAAGAAGACACGAACTGGACAAGACAGGTCTATTTCTATCAATTTTTATTTGACGATAAAAAAGAGGAAGCACAATTTGAAAACTTTCAAAAGCTAATTCTAAATTATCAACAACATAGTAAAAATCAAGTGGCTTTTTTTAAACGAAATTCATTTTGGTATCTTAAATTTATTCCAATGCCTTGATTTCGTTCTTTGAGCCAAAAAAGAAATATTTTATCTCATTATAAATATCCATCAAAATATGTTCACCATACACGGTCATAGAGGTTGTAGAGGCTATTTGCCAGAAAACACGATTCCTGCTTTTTTCAAGGCAATTGATATGGGTTGCCATTTCCTAGAAATGGATGTGGTCGTTACCAAAGATAAAGAAATCTTAGTTTCGCACGAACCTTGGTTGAATCATGAAATTTGTCTAGCTCCAGATGGTGCTATGTTGAGTCCTGAAAATGAAAAAAATTACAACCTTTATGACATGACCTATGCCCAAATCAAGCAAATTGATTGTGGGAGTATTGGGCATCCTCGCTTTCCTCTACAACAACCAATGCGTACCTACAAACCTTCGTTAAGGGATATGATTGATGCGATGGAATGGTATACACAGCAACATGGTTTGTTGCCTATTTCTTATAATATTGAGGTCAAGCGGCATCCAGAAGATGATGGAATTTTTCATCCCAATGGTCGTGAATTTTCAAGCTTAATTATTGATATTTTAAGAGAGAAAAAGGTACTAGAGCGCAGTCAATTTCAATCTTTTGATATTGAATGTATGCATGTTGCTCGTGAATTAGCCCCTGAGTTAAGGCTTTCTTTCTTGGTAGATAATAATAAAACTGCGGCAGAAAACATACACGATTTAGGCTTTATGCCGCCTGTTTATGGACCTTATTTTCAACAAATTGATATAGAAATGATGGACTATGCTCAAGCCAATCAGCTAAAGGTGATTCCTTGGACCGCCAATGAAAAAGCCGACATACACCGACTAATTAAAATGGGTGTTGCTGGGCTTATTTCTGATTATCCAGATCGAGTCGTAGAAGTATTAAAAACACTTAGAAACGACGTACTTTAAACCTTCTATTCCGTCTCTTCTGGCTGATAATTCTCTTGAATGTGTGCAATTAGATCGTCCAATTGCCAAGCATCAGTCAAGGCATGTTCTCCAATTTGAGTGCGTCTTAGTTTTGTTAAATAAGCACCATTGTCTAGTTGTTGACCAAAATCATATGCCAATGAACGTATATATGTCCCTTTGCTACATTTTGCTTCAAAATCTACTTCTGGAAAGCGAATGTCTGTTACTTTAAAATCGTGAATGGTGACTCTTCTTGATTTAATTTTTACTTCTTGCCCCTTTCTAGCTTTTTTATACAAGGGCTGTCCATCTACTTTTATGGCTGAAAACATAGGTGGAACTTGGTCAATTTCACCAATAAAATGTGGCACAGCATCATAAATCATTTCACTAGTGATGTCCTCTAATGGAAAGATTTCATTGACCGCCGTTTCTGCATCATAAGAAGGCGTGGTTGCCCCTAGGCGGATGCTTCCATCATAGACTTTGTATTGACTTTGGTAGGTCTCAATTTTTTTGGTAAACTTTCCTGTACAGATAATTAACAAGCCTGTTGCTAGTGGATCTAGGGTTCCAGCATGTCCCACTTTAATTTTTCGTACATTCAATGCCTTTTTTAAAGCATAACGAATCTTGTTAACCACATCAAAAGAAGTCCATTCTAATGGCTTATCTACCAAAAGTGTTGCTCCTTCCTTAAAATTATATTTCTGACCAGGTTCCATTACATTATCAATATAAATAGTAAATTAAATATCCTTCTTTCTAATAACAATACTTCAAGGGGCAAAATTACATTATTTATAGAGATACTTTGTTGAATCTTTTATTTTTTTGAGAAAAAGTTCAACAAAGTATTAGAGATAGCAGCAAGTCTCTTTTGATTATTACAACAAGGGAAGCCCTACTTATTTCAAATAACCTGGATTAATCATAGCATTTTTCATCAAACGCTCTCCTTTCGTTTGTCCTAATTTCTTTTTGTTTTTATCGTAGGCACAACTTCCAAATACCATCATTTGCGGGCGCACCAAAAAGTAAGTTGCCACAAAGCCACCTTCATTCCCTTCATAATCAGCTAAAGACCAAGCGGACTCTCCTTTATAACTAATAATACTTTCTCTAACATAAGGAATCGCCTGCCCTTCCGATTTTTTCAAAGCTAAAAAATAAACAGAAGCAAAAGCGCTTTTAGGATCTTCTAATATTTCAGGAAGGGATGCCTTAAAATCAGCTGGAAAGTCGTAGAAAACAGCCTTAATCGTATCTCGATCTACTTCTTCTAATTTAGAAATGGTTGCATGTAAAGGGTCGTTCGGCAGACTAGTCATCACTTGACAATTGTACATCCAATACCCCTCTTTATCAGGGTTTCCAATGGGTATATGGTAAATAATAACACTGTCTTGCCCATCATTAATAAGCCAAGTCTTATAATCTGTTTCCTTAGGATCTGAGCCTGTTGTATACTGTACAAATCGACCAGACATCATTGCATGTAAGCGTTTTACGCTGCCTTTAATGGAACTATACGTTTCATCTTGGTTATAACCTGCGTTTTCTACAAAAAGGGATTTCGATTTATTATCTATTTTTTGGACAACTTCTTTTCCTCCACTACAAGAGGAAAGGTAAGTACTTAACAATAGAATTACAATAACTGAATTAGCGAAATGATTCATCGTCATAAAATAATTTAGTGATTAAATGATCTTTTACAACTTTCATTTTAGAAGGTTTAACTTCTACGGGGGGGTAAATGACAAGTTTACTTTTATGTGCTTTTCCTTAAGTTACTGGTTATAAATGTATAACAAAATAGCTTATCAAGGCTTTATTCTAAAATAAAACTTTCATTTCTACTAAAAAAAATGCTCTTAGAAGGAGTATTGAAGCCTTTTTTTTTAGGCAAAAATAGCTACTATATAGTGGCTTGTGTTATCTTCCTCAAATATCTTATTTGTTTATAAAATCACGATATAAAACAAAAAGGTGACACTTTATGTTCTTTTTCCTACAAAAGCAAACAAAAAGTTGTATATTCGTATCCAACATTATTATAAAAATCCCTTTTTCAGAAAAACAACACTCCCAAAAGTGTTAGCGAATCAAATATTCTATAATTAATAGGCTAGAATGGAAGAAAACAACGAAAACTTAGACGATAATTTAGAAGAAAATGAAATGGATGCTTCTAAGATAACTCAGATAGATGTTATCGAGGATATGTATAAAGATTACTTTCTGGATTATGCCTCCTATGTGATTTTAGAACGTGCTATTCCGACCGCACAAGATGGCTTAAAACCCGTTCAGCGAAGGATTTTGCACTCTATGTTCTTAATGAATGATGGTCGTTTTCATAAGGTTGCTAATGTTATTGGTCAAACCATGCAATATCATCCACATGGAGATACGGCTATTGGGGATGCCTTGGTTCATATTGGTCAAAAAGACCTAATGATTGACTGTCAAGGAAACTGGGGCGATGTTAGAACAGGAGACCGTGCTGCGGCTTCTCGTTATATTGAAGCTCGTTTGTCTAAATTTGCTTTGGACATTGCCTTCAATCCTAAAACAACCAACTTTCAACTCTCTTATGATGGTAGAAAGAAAGAACCCATCATGCTTCCCATGAAATTTCCTTTGCTGTTGGCACAGGGAGTAGAAGGAATTGCTGTAGGGCTTTCTACTAAAATATTACCCCATAATTTTGTCGAATTAATCAAAGCTTCTATTGCTTTATTAAAAGGGAAGCAGGTTCAATTGTTCCCTGATTTTAATACAGGTGGCTTGGCTGATTTTTCTAATTATAATGGAGGTAAACGAGGCGGAAAAGTTCGAGTGCGTTCTAAGATTAATATCATTGATAAAAGGCATCTAACAGTCACAGAAATTCCTTATGGAACTACTACCACTGGAATTATTGAGAGCATTATCAAAGCCAATAATAAGAATAAAATTAAGATTAAAAAGGTGGTTGATAATACGGCTGCTGAGGTAGAAATCTTGATTGAATTGCCTTCTGGTGCTTCTCCTGAAATGACGATGGACGCACTGTATGCCTTTACTGATTGTGAGGTTTCTATTTCTCCCAATGCTTGTACCATTAATGAAGATACGCCTGTATTTACAACCGTTGAGGATCTACTACAAATTTGTACTGATCGAACTCAACTTTTGTTGGAATGGGAACTTAAGATTCGCAAACAAGAATTGGAAGACAAATGGCATCAATCTAGCCTCGAAAAGATCTTTATTGAAAATAAAATTTACCAAGACATAGAAGAATGTGAATCTTGGGAAGAAGTCTTGATCGCTATTGACGATGGTTTAAAACCTTTTGTAAAAGGTTTGATGCGTGAAGTTATTGAAGAGGATTTGATTCGTTTGACAGAAATTAAAATCAAACGTATTTCTAAGTACAATAAATTCAAAGCAGATGAAATACTAAAATCCATCGAAGATGAGCTAAAAGAAGTTGCCCATCACCTGATTCATATTGTTGAATATACCATCAATTATTATAAGAATTTATTAGAAAAACACGGAAAAGGTAGAGAGCGCAAAACGATTATCACCAACTTTGGAACCATTAATGCAGCAAGCGTTGTCATGAACAATGCTAAGTTGTACATCAATAGAGAAGAAGGTTTTATGGGTTATGGACTCAAAAAAGATGAGTTCATTTCAGAGTGTTCGGACATTGATGATGTGATTATCTTCTACAAAGATGGTAGTTATAAAGTCGTTCGGGTGGCAGATAAGGTTTTCATTGGTAAAAACCCACTCTATGTTGCTATTTGGAAGAAAGGAGACAAACGAATGATTTACAATATGATCTATGCAGATCTAAGTAAAGGAGTTAATTATTCGAAACGTTTTAATGTTTCTGCCATTACTAGGGATAAAAAATACCCTGTTGCTTCCAAAATGGAAAAAACAAAAATCTTGCATTTCTCTGCGAATCCTAATGGTGAAGCTGAAATCATTAGTGTGCAATTGACGCAAAGTTGTAGTGCTAAGAAGAAAGAATTTGAATATGATTTTGCAGAACTAGCGGTCAAAGGACGTAGTTCTAGAGGAAATACAATTACCAAATATCCGATTCGAAAAATTAAGGTCACGCAACAAGGGACTTCTACTTTAGGCGCTATCAAAATTTGGTATGATGATACTACTGGACGAATCAATTCCTCTGGTTATGGTAAATATGTAGGTGCCTTTGGTGATGGCGGTAAAATTATTGCGCTTTATCAAGATGGTTCTTATGAGTTAACCAATTATGAGTTGTCGAATCGCTTTGACCCTAAAGCAATTATTGGACTTCGAAAATGGGAGGAAGATATGGTCGTTTCCTCTATTCATTATGATGGCGAACGCAAAGCAACTTATGTGAAGCGTTTTAATATTGAAACGAATAGTTTGAACCAGAAATTCAACTTCTTGCCGAATGAATACGTCAGTACCAAGTTGTTATTTGGTTCTTTGCACCCCAATCCTGTTGTTGAATACAAGGTTCGTGCAGGACGCTCTAAGAGTATTGATGGAGAGCTTAAATTGACGGACTTTATTGACATCAAAGGCTGGAAATCGCTAGGAAATAAATTGAGTGATAGCAAATTGATTAGTGTCAAAGCCATTCACAAAGAAATTGAGCCTTCGGAAGAAGAAGACGATGCCAAAGCAAAACTTAAAACTAAAAAGGAAGCAGAAACAGAGAATGATACTCAAAGCTTGCTGTTTTAGACAACTATAAAAAAGGAAGCGATTTAAAACCTAGGTTTTAAATCGCTTCTAATATTAGAGCTAATTTTTATTGTTTAACAAACCGAAGCACTTCTTTATAATTCTCTGTTTCTATATCTAAAAACAAGACGCCTGCTGCTAATTTAGATGTATTTAATACATGATGCCGTCCATTGCTGTTGGTTGTCTGCTGTAAAAGCACTTGTCCCAAGGCATTATAAACCGTTAAATGCAAGGTTCCTGAAGTAGGTGTTAAGAAACTGATATTTAAAGCTTCTTGTGTTGGATTAGGGTAAAGGTGTACTACCTTTTGTTTTGTTTCAACCTTAACGGTTGTTATCAAGGTATCTTTTTCTTCTAAAAAAATCACTCCACCTCGACCTGTTCCTAAAATATAGTCTAGTTTATTGTCATTGTTCAAATCTGCCATAGAAAAATGCATATTCCAACCGTGGTAAAAGTCATTATAATTTTCGGTTAAGGTATCGTACGTTCCTAAAATATTTCCATCAATATTTCCCAGGTGAATAATATTTCCGCCTACCCAATGACTGATAAATAATTCATACGAGCCGTTATTATCATAAACAAAAGGCATAAAATCACCACTATTAGATGACAAGGTATAACCTCCCAAATTACTCGTAACAGGACTAGAACTAAAAACAGGGTTCGTTGCCGTTCCCGTATTTTCATAATAAAAAATCGTTGCATTACCATTACCGACCACTAGATCCAAATCTAAATCTCTATCTAAATCCACTAATTGAGGAGCACTTCGGCTGCCTGTATTGAGATAAAAAAAACTATCTACGGGCGGCGCCCATAGCACAGCATTTCCTACGCCCCCTTTATTTTCAAAGTAGCTAAGGGTCCCATTTTGCATTCCACAAATCATATCTACATCACCATCTCCATCTAAATCGCCCATGCATGGGTACAAGCCATTCATTTGCAAAGAGTCTGTTCCTGCATAATCATTGGTTATATATTCAAAAGAAGGATGGCTTAATGTGCCCACATTTTCCAATAAAGTCATTCCATATTCATAACTCCCCCCTTCTTGGCAGCGTCCAAAACCACCGACGACTAAGTCCATTAAGCCATCTCCATTATGATCAAACAATGCAGGATAAGCATTTTGACCGACATCCAACATTTCGCCTACCAAAAAATCTTTTTGCTGAAAATCAAAAAGCATATTCGCATTGCTTCCTACATTTTGATAATACCAAGCCACACTATCCATCACAGCACCACCAAGAGATAATGTCGATGGAGCAGCAAGCATATCTTCTTTACCATCATTATTAACATCTAAAAAATACATACTAGGGTAGGTATAAATATCAATGGGTTTATCATAGGTGGGATAGAAATTATTCTGTGTGGTTATAAGAATGGTATCGTTAATAGAGACGCCACTAATGACATTTGCTGTTCTAAAATCAATTCCACCAATGATCATATCTGGTATGGTATCCCCATTAAAATTAAATAAGGTCAAACTTGCTCCAGGATCTCTTGGCCCCCTAGCATTACTTGCCGTTTCTCGTACACTCCCCGTCGTCACAGTAGTATTTGAAGCCTGCCGCATGAGCTCAAAATAAGAATTGTTGTAACAACTATCAATACTTGGGGATATTTTGACCCTGTTACTATCTCCCCCTTCTTCAAACAAGCCCCAACAAGGCGTTTCCAAGACATATTCCAGCGAATCGCATCCTCTCCCATTTTCTACCGACATATTTTTGAACCAATGCAGGTGATTAGTAAAGTATTGACTTGAAGTAAACGTCAATATATCCATGTCTCCATCTCCGTCTACGTCATCAATGACAGGCAAATCAGCATTGGTGATGTATAATTGCTGCTCAAAGGGATTTCCATCTTTTAAATAATAGCCCAGCCTATTCGTAACTAAGCTGTACTGAATGGTATCATTTGCGTCATAACTCCCCTCCCAAACAGAAAGTCCTGAGCCTTGTGCATGGATATAGACAAAAACATCTTCAATACCATCACAATTATAATCTCTCAACAACATAAAATTGAGGGTAGAGGATTGAGGAAATCGTTTCATATATTCTGGCGCATAATCATAATCAATCGCTCCTGTTGCTCCATTATTAATAAACGTAACGGCAACATGCGATTCTCGATCATAAACAACTAAATCTTTGATGCCATCATTATTCAAATCTACTTCCGAAAACTGAGGTAAATTAAATCCACCAGCCCAAGGATTTCGCAGGAGATTTCCATCTTTAGTCAAAGGAATATCCATTGGTGTGTATTGTCCCGCTAAATTTATTGTAAAAAGGGTACTGATAAGGAGTATTAATGCTTTCATAATTAAGAGGGTATTTATTTAAGCAAATAGAAAAGCAGTCCTATAGATTAAATAGTATAGGCAAAAAAAATGAAGCAACGGGAATTCCATTGCTTCATTTTTAATTGTTTTTTTTATTGTTTAACAAACCGAACCACTTCTTTATAATCATCTGTTTCTACATCCAAAAACAGAACGCCTGCCGCTAGGCTAGAAGTATTTAATTCATGGTGTCGTCCATTCGTGCTTGTTGTCTGCTGTAAAACCACTTGTCCCAAGGCATTATAAACCGTTAAATGCAAGGTTCCCGAAGTTGGTGTTAAGAAACTGATATTTAAAGATTCTTGCGCAGGATTAGGATAAAGATGTATTACTTTTTGTGCTGTTTCAACCTTAACAGTAGTTGTTAACGTATCTTTTTCTTCTAGAATAACAACTCCTCCACGACCTGTTCCAAAGATGTAGTCTAGTTTATTATCATTGTTCAAATCCGCCATAGAAATGTTCGTATTTGCGCCTTCATAGAAATCTTTAAAATTCGTAGATAGCGTATCATAGGTTCCTAAAATGTTTCCATCAATATTTCCTAATTGAATGATATTTCCCAATTGATGCCCAATAAACAATTCGTAAGAACCATTATTATCATGAACAAAAGGCATTGGCGTACGACTAATGTTTTGGATACTATAGTTTCCTAACATGGTGGAACTAGCCGTTGAAGAAAACACGGGACTAGTAGTCGTTCCTGTATTTTCATAATAATGAATCATTCCTCCATATCGACCAATCACCAAATCCAAGTCTGAATCTCGATCCAAGTCAACCAATTGAGGCGTACTTCGATCTCCAACATCAATATTAGAATAAGAAGCCACAGGAGCTGCCCAGACAACAGGATTTCCTACCCCTGCTGTATTTTCAAAGAAAGTCAAAGTTCCATTTTGCATGCCACAAATCATATCAATGTCTCCATCTCCGTCCAAATCGCCTACGGTTGGATATAAATTATTCATTTGCAAGGCATTCGTTCCTGCATAATCATTGGTTACGTACTCAAATGATGGGCTAGTCAAAGTTCCTGTATTTTCTAACAAAGTCATTCCATAATCATAATTGCCTCCATCTTGACAACGACCATAGCCTCCTATAACCATATCCATCAAACCGTCTGCATTATAATCCAACAAAACAGGAAAAGCATACTGACCAACATCCAACATTCCTCCAACTAAAAAGTCTTTTTGTTGAAAATCAAAAAGCATATTCGCATTGCTTCCTGTATTTTGGTAATACCAAGCCACACTATCCATTATAGCTTCTCCAACCGCCATTTCTGAAGGCGTTGCCAACATATCTGTTAAGCCATCATTATTAACATCAAAAAAGAACGTTGCAGGAAAAGTATAGATATCTACTGGTTTATCATAAGTTGGGTAGGTACAATCTTGTGTATTAATAAGAACCGTACCGTTCGTATCTACGCCACTAACCATATTCACGTTTTTATACGAAACCCCTCCCAAAGCCATGTCTCTTACGCCATCGCCATTATAATCTAAGGTTGTTACATTGGTTCCTACATGTCGAGGATTTCTTCCATCACTAGCACTATACAAACTTCCTGTAGCAGTAGGACGCACATCCAAGAATTGGTTAAACCAAGGATTGGCATAACAACTATCTGTAGTTGGTCCAAAATTAACTTTACTACTGTCCCCTGTCTCTTGGAATAAGCCCCAACATTGACTCTCCAAATAGAATTGAACAGAATCACAGCCATGTCCATTTTCTACCGACATATTTCTATACCAAAATACATTGGTTGGAAAGCAAATGTCTAATGTAAATGCCAACATATCCAAATCTCCATCGCCATCAATATCATCTATAGAAGGCAAATCGGTATTATAAATAAACATTTTATAATCAAAAGGACTACCTCCTAAGTCATAACGAACTTGTTCGATCTCCAAAGTATAGACAATCGTATCATTTGCATCATAACTACCTGTCCAGATCGCTACGCCAAGTCCTTGTCCATAAACAGAATACATTCCAAAGATATCTTCAATACCATCGCAATTATAATCTCTAAATAACATGAAATTTTGCACGTCTTTAGGAATTCGTTTGGTATAGGCAGGTGCATAATCATAATCGACCTGTCCAGGAGTTCCATTATTGATATAAGCTGTACCAATGCGACCATCTCGGTCAAAGGCAACTAAATCTTTTATTCCATCGTTGTTTAAATCTACGGGGGAAAATTGTGGCAAGTTCAAACCGCCTGCCCAAGCGTTACGCATATTTGTTCCATTTTTAACCAGAGGAACATCCATTGGGGTGTATTGTGCTGAAAGATTTACAGCCCAAAGAAGGAGCATAAATAGTGGTAGTCTTTTCATTTTTATTTGATATTTGTATTGCAATTAGTAAGTTTTTTTATAACGAAGCAAAATGTACTTTCGCTTCTCTTTATTTTTTTATTGCTTTATTAATTTACTAATATAACGTTCTTTATCCGTTTCTACGCTCAAAACATAAGTTCCTGTCGGTAAATTTTGAAGATTCACGTTCATTGTTTGTTCCAACCAAACGCCCTTACTAAGCACGACTTGTCCTAACATATTTCTTACTTGAAGCACCACGTTTTTATTGATCAGATTTGCAAATTCAATGTTCACTTGCCCATTTGTAGGATTTGGCGCAACGGTAAAGGTATTACTACTCGCAGAAACAATATCCAGAGAAGAGACAATGTATTCTGTATAAAGTCCTAATCCGCCTCGTTTGTTACCAATTAAAAATTCAAATTGAGCGTCATTATTAATATTAGCAATGCTGATAATGGATTCTTCTCCTTCATCAATGCTGTTAAGGACTGTATTAACACGAGTAAAGGTTCCCGCTAAATTGTTATCAATATTGGTGTATTGCCAAATTTCTCCTGATTCATTCCCCATAAATAAATGATGTTCTCCATTTATATCCACAAGTTGTGGTGCTGAATTTCCTTCTGTAGTACCAGGCAATTTTGCGTCTATAAATCCAAAGGTTTCGCTAGTAGCAACACTTGAAAAACTAGGTGCAGCAGCCGTTCCTATATTTTGATAATAATTTGTATTTCCATTGCGCTCTCCGATCAATAAATCTATCTTTCCATCTCGATTTACATCTACCAATTGAGGCGTTGCATTTTGTCCGACATCAATACCTGCATAATTTGGAATCAAGCCAGGAAAACTAGGGTTGGTACTACTTCCTTCATTTTTTAGATAAATCAAAAGTCCATCCTCCTCTCCTAACAACAAATCTTTATCATTGTCTCCATCCATATCGGCTAGTGTAGGCGTCAAACGACGTAAATTATATTGCTTCATATTGGCAAAGTCATTGTTTACCAAACGATAAGCGGGTTGTGAAGTCGTTCCAATATTTTCGTACAAACTCAAATAACAACCCTGTATCGCTGGGCTGATGTATTCATTGTAATTTCCTACTAAAATATCCATTAAACCATCTCCATTATAATCCCAAAAAGCAGGTGCCGCTCCAGTTCCTAAATCAATCATTTCATCGACTAAAAACTGACTCTCTTGATAGGTAAATACTGGAAAATTAGCCGTTCCTGTATTCTTATAATACCAGTTTTCTAGGTTCTTAGAATTGCCTAAAATATTAGGTGCCGCTACCAAATCCTTTGCTCCATCATTATTTACATCCACATAAAAAGCAGCAGGAAAAATTTCGATGTCCGCAGAAATCGAGTTCATTGGAAAGAAGGTTTCTTGTGCCGTTAAATGAGCCGTATCTTTATTGCCTCCATTAGTCAATAAATTAAGGTTTGTAAACGATAAATCACCTAGAATAATCTCTTTTACACCATCATTATTCATATCCAAACTTAGAATCGTAGAGCCTGCATGACGAGCACGTCTGACAGGATTCCAATTCGGATATCCCGCACAACTGTCTATACTAGGGCTCAAACTGATGCTTTCTGTTACGCCACTTTCGTACATTCTACCCCAACAATTATCATAAAACACATAGTTTAGACTATCACAACCCCAACCATTTTCTTGCGATTCGTTTCTAAACATTTCGATATAGCCACCAGAAGAGTTAAAATTCAAAATATCCATATCGCCATCGCCATCAATGTCGTCTATTGCTGGCAAATCAGCTGAAGAATTGAACAGATTATAGCCCTGAGTTTGTCCTTTCAAGGTATAATCAATACTATTTTCAGCTAACGTGAATTGAATTTTATTCTGTGCATCTCGACTCGCTCTATAAACAGTGATGCTTACTCGACCAGTTAATACATCGTATTTGTAGGCAAATAAATCTTCTAGATTATCACAGTTATAATCTCTTAATAACATCCAGTTTTCCACTTTCGGAAAACGATAGGCATACTCTGGCGCAAAGGTGTAATCTACCGTATTTGCTGTTCCCCCATTCAGAAATGGAACGATAGCAAATCCTACTCGATCAAAATAGACCAAATCTTGATCTCCATCGCCATCCAAATCAATTTCTGAAAACTGAGGATTGGTCAAACCTCCTGTCAAAGCATATTCATATACATCTCCTGTCAAGGATTCGAAGGGTGCCATGAGACGTGTTGGCTGTGCAAAAACTAAAACTGGGAATAGAAAAATTCCTATCAATAAAACATATTTCATAATGGAGGATATTTAATTCAATATTTTTTTCCGTAGGCAATTGTAATGATTATAACTCATGTTACGCAAGAACTCTTTGAGTACAGTTAATTCTACGTTCACTTAATACAGTTCTGTTTTAATGCTGAATGCTAAATTTTTAATTTTTAATGTTCATAGCTTACTTGTTCCTAAGAACCTTTTGCAAAATCTCCAACTTGTTCAAGACTCCCAACTTGTCTAAATGAGCTTGGGGAA
>CALDEP010000265.1 GCA_937942475.1 uncultured Aureispira sp. | reverse complement strand
AAACTCGTTGTTACTTATTTAAGAACTGTTTTAATGTTGAATTCTTAATGCTAAATTTTTAATGTTTGTTGTGCTATAAAGCATTCAACATTAAAAATTTAGCATTCAACATTAAGAACAAGTTTATAGATTAATTCTGATGCTTATCAGCATAATTATTTTTAGTTCGCTTCGCTCATGAGCGCTGCGCTTTGAGTTTTGCGTAACATAACTTAATAAATCAAATCCAATTCATCTAAGCACTCAAAAATAGCATCTAAATCATCAAATGATTTCACGCCTACTTTCTCCTCTTCTCCTCCTTGTAAACTAATTCCATGCGGTTTAACGCTGTCTAAATAAGCCTCGATTTGATCAGGAGGGCAAACTAAACTAATTAGAACCGCATATTCTGCACAGAGTTCTTGCAATAGGGTTAAAGCCGTAGTATTGGCTTGTACATTTGCCCAAGTGATGCCATTTTTTTCTAAATCCAAGTAGAAATAATCGACATGATTGGCTGCTGTTTTGCATTGATCAGCAAAGGTATTCATATTTGCCAAATCATCTAAAACCCATTCTTTGATAAGGGTTACTTCCTCTAATTGTTCAGCGATGGCAGTATCCGTGTACATACTCAGTTGAACAGCATCTAGTTGTAACAATTCAACAGATTCTAGTATCTCTTTTGCAGTCTGATTTAGTCCAAATTCTCCAACGATTTTAGGACCAACCAACCAATCTTTTATTTCTTTGACATCTTGAGGGCGGGTGTAGTTTGCGCTTCCCATTTCGAGCGAAAAACCAAGCCACTCTACATTCCAAGCGGCAAAATAACGGGCATCGGTTAAGTTATTGATGCTAGTTGCTTTTATTTTCATAGTTGCTTTTTTTTGTATGTCGCAAAGGTAGCAAATAATATTGAGCTAGAGGAAAAAAAGAAAGAATGAAACAGAGCGATTAAATCCACGCTCTAGTCTGTTTGATTATTGGTGGAAATTAGACATTTTTGCGCCATTTGAATAGCATTTCTTCTAGGCTTTTTACGTCAATAGGTTTGGCTAAGAAGTCATCCATTCCTGCGGCTTCACAGAGTCGCTTATCCTCTAACATGGTATTAGCCGTCATGGCAATAATAGTAGGCTGATAGGACAACTCTTTTCGTATGATTTGAGTTGCTTCCAAGCCATCTAGAATAGGCATTTGGATATCCATTAAAACTAAATTGTAGGCGTTTTTTTTGAGCACTTCTATTGCCTCTTGCCCATTTGTAGCGGTATCGGGTTTGTAGCCCATTTTTTCTAAAATTCGAACAGCAAGTAAGCGATTGATTTTGTCGTCTTCAACCAATAAAATATCTAAGGATGTTTTGTTGGCAATTTCATGGTCAATTATAATTGGATCATTAGGCATTGTAATACTCGTTTGGTTTTGGAGTACCTCTAATTCAATCGAAAAATAAAAAGTAGATCCTTGCTTTTCTATGCTGTTTACCCAGATGATTCCATCCATTAATTCCACAAAATGTTTTGAAATAGCCAAGCCCAATCCAGTACCACTTTGTAGCCTTGTTCTAGAATCGTCCACTTGTGTAAAGGCTTCAAATAAATTACCTAGACTTTCTTTGGGAATACCAATCCCTGAATCTTGAACACTAAATTCTAAAACTACCTTTTGCCCTGTTTTACTAGTGCGCTGAACATGTAAATGAACCGTTCCTTTTTCTGTAAATTTAATAGCATTACCAATTAAGTTGACTAAGACTTGCTGAATTTTGCCTCCATCACTAGAAAGTATATTTGGAATATTTTTTTCGATAGAATAAGTCAGTAGAAGTCCTTTTTCTAAGGCCTTGGATCTAGTAATATTGATGGCATCTTGGATACACTCTATCAAAGAAAAAGCCTCTACCCGAAGTTCTGTTTTTCCAGCCTCAGCCTTAGAATAATCCAATATTTCGTTAATAATTTTGAGGAGTCGTTTGCTGCTTACTTTTATGGTCTGAACATATTCTTTTTGCTCTGAATTGGGTTTGGAAGCTTCCAATAAAGAAGCCATGCCCATCACGCCATTAAGTGGTGTTCGAATTTCATGACTGATATTCGCCAAAAATCTAGAACGAGCATTGTTGGCGGCAATTAGCCTATTTTGTTTTTCAATAACACTTTTATGCTCTTTGTCATACTCTTTTTTTACTAAAACAAGTGCTAAAGAAGATATTATAAAACAAATGAATAGATTACAACTAGAGCTCCAAAACATAGCTGTACTAGATAAATTAGCTTCGATATATTGAGGGTAATTGTATTCGAAGAACAACAACAACAAGAGGTTGAGTAGTGTGATAATGATAAATGTAAGGTAGTATCGACTAGCACTTGCTATGGTATGAAAACCAATTAATAACAAGAAAAAATAACCTGAGCCTCCATGTAGTCCATTGGTAAACACCCAATTTAAGGAAAGTGCAATCAAGGTATAAGTTCTAAAGAATGTTTCTATCCAGGCTAGTTTCTCTTTGTCTTTGTTTGAATATAAAAGCAAGGAAAAAAAGATAACCGTGCTAAGTATAGCATTGATAAATGCAGGAGAGCTAGTAGATAATAAGTAACCATATAAAACACAGCAATAAAAAGAAATGAAAGTAAGGGCTAATAAAGCTTGTTTTAGAATTTGTTCATGGAAAGGCAGGTTACTGTTATAAAATGAGAGGTATATTTTCATTTCGATAGACAAATCTTTGTAATAAAAAAACTACCCAAAGTAGATTTTAAACTTGTTGAAACTCAAAGATAGATAAAGGATGATATTTAATGTATTGTGGGACTAACTATTTTAGAATTAGTAAATTAGCTGTCTTTGTTGATGTCGAATTTTTCTCCTATTATTTGTATAAACGATTGTGCATGATAACTTAATGCATCTAGCATCTGTATGATTTCTTGGCGACGCATATCCTCCAGATAATAAGTCGTACTCAAGATGAGCCATTGATTAGAAATACTAAACGACTCGGTAATTAGTTTATGATTGGATTCCAATATAAATTGGTGTAATGACTTTGTTTGTTCAAAGTCAGTAGGAACTTGCAAAATGGGAGACATCATGGAGATTGTAGGAATTTTGTCTTCCAAGTGATTCGTTGATTCTTGTACAACGATAATGACTTGAGCCGTTCCTCTGTGTAATTTCCACAAGTTGGGATTATTCTCTTGTTGGCAAATATTTGGTTTGATTCCCAAGCTTAAAATGGCATCGTTAATCAATTGTCTATGTGATTCTAAAATTGGCATTTTTTTATTTTTTAAAAATAGGATAGGGCAAGGTAAATAAAGCGTTGAAAATTATTGTCCAATAAGCGTTAAAAACTCTTGTTCCGTTAAGATTGAAATTCCTAAGGCTTGTGCTTTTGTTAACTTAGAACCTGCTTTTTCACCTGCCACTAAATAGCTTAACTTAGAACTGACACTTCCAACCGCTTTTCCACCAGCATTGGCAACCAATTCTTTGGCTTGCTCCCGCTTGATTTGAGTTAGAGTACCCGTAAAAACAACCGTCTTTCCAGCCAAAGGAGCATCTAAAGCAACTTCTTTTTTCTTTTCAGACTCCAATCGATATACATTGACTCCTAAAGCTTCAAATTCATCCAACAAAGCAATTGTTTCGGGAAGGCTAAAGAGGTCTACAACTTGTTGTGCTACAATAGGCCCAATGTCTCTAAGTTCACAAAGTTGTTCCAAAGACCAATTGGCTAAATCTTGAACCTTTTCGACTTCTGCCATTAAAATTTTGGAATTTGTTCTTCCTATATGGCGAATTCCTAGCGCATAAAGTAGGCGATGTGCAGGATTGTTTTTTGTTTTTTCTATGGCAACTTGTAATTTTTCAGCAGAGCGTTTTCCAAAACCTTCAAAGAAAGCAATGGTATCGTAATTTAAACGATAAATATCCGCTAAACTATGCAACATATTTTCCTTGTAAAACCGCTCAATATACGCTTCTCCAAAACCGTCTATATTCATGGCGTTTTTGGAAACAAAGTGAATCATTCTACCCACAATTTGAGCTTCACAATTAGAGTTAATACAACGCCAAACCGACTCTCCTTCAGGGCGATCCAATTCTGAACTACAGACTGGACAAGTAGTAGGATAAATGACAGGCTGTTCAGAGCCATCTCGCAACTCTTCCATTGATTTAACAATATAAGGAATCACATCTCCAGCTCGTTCTACCAAGACCGTATCTCCAATTCGAATGTCTTTATCTTTGATGAAATCTGCATTGTGTAAAGATACATTTGATATTTTTGCGCCTGCTAAATCGACGGTTTCTAAACGTGCTACAGGAGTAATTGCGCCTGTTCTTCCTACTTGATAATCAATGTCCAGTAGCTTTGTTGTTGCTTGTTTTGCTTTGAATTTGAAGGCAATCGCCCAACGTGGGTGATGGCTAGTGTAACCACATAAATCTTGTAAATCTAGGCGATTTACTTTGACAACCATTCCATCAATTTCGAAGGGATAGGCTTCTCGTTGCACTTGCCATTGATCACAATAAGCACTTACGGCTTCAATATCTTGACAAACCGTTCGCTCAAGATCTATTTTAGGTACTTTGAAACCTAATTTGGCTAAAATTTCTATTTGTTGATTATGATCTTCAAATTGACTTAAAACATCATCACCCTCCGCATTGGTGGCAAAGCCCATCTGATAAATAAAGGCATCTAGGGCACGTTCATTTACTTGTTTTGGATCTTTCAAACGCAAACCACCTGTTGCAGCATTTCTAGGATTGGCAAAGAGTTGTTTTCCTTCTTTTGAACGAGTTTCGTTTACCTTATCGAATAAGTCTTTACGAATTAAGGCTTCTCCACGCAACTCTACTTTTTGGATGCCATATTTTGAAAAATCAGCTTTCAAAGGAATCGTTCGAATTGCCTTTGCATTTGGCGTAATATCATCTCCTTGGGCACCATTTCCACGGGTTGCTGCACGAACCAATAAGTCATTTTCATAGACCAAAACAATGGTTCCACCATCAAATTTAGGCTCTACACAATACTCAATTCCAGTCTCAGGCAATTCAGTGCCAATCATCTTTCTGATGCGCTCATCAAAGCTATTCAAATCCTCTGCATTGTAGGAATTTTCAAGAGACAACATAGGGGTTAAATGCTGAACGGTCGCAAAATGCTCTGTTAAGTCATTGGAAACCCGTTGTGTGGGCGAATTAGCGTGCAACAAATGAGGAAATGAAGCCTCTAATGCTTCTAGTTTTTTGAAAAGACTATCGTATTCAAAATCACCCAAAATAGGTTGATCTAATACATAGTAACGCCATTCGTGATAGGGAATGACTTCAGAAAGTTCATTGATTTGTTGTGCTGCATTTACTTCTGTTGAAGCAGTAGAAGCGGCTAATAATTTTTTAGAGCGTTCGTATAAAGCTTTATGTTCTGAATCAGAGTACATTATCGTTAGTTGTAAAGGATCAATAGTGAAGCTGCTGCTTGTTTTTACAGCAGAGTAGATAAAGTGACGTGGGCAAGTTGTTTATTTGTATTCAAAAATATCCGTTAGTTTTTCAGGACATTTTTTGACAACTTCCTTTTGGAATTCGATTAACAAGGCTTTTTTAGTGGCTTTGTCATAACGTTTGCCATAGGTGCGAAAATCTTCCGCAAAACAGCCCACCAAATCACTGCGATAACCAAAACCATCTTTGCCATAAGCGAAAAAGTCGCTTCCTTCAGCATTGGCACAAGTACAGAATTCATCTGCTAAGGTAGTCATACTTTTGTTTGTAAAATTAAAATAAATGATAAAGGCAATTACAAGAACAAGTATTGCTGCCGAAATGCCTATAATAAGCTTTGAATTTTTTTTGACAAAGCGAATAAACTCCTCTTTTTTAGAAGGTCCATTATCTATCGTATCTTCTATCTCAGGATCAGGCGTATTACTAGTGTTATTAGCGTCAGTAGACATATATTAGGTTGATTTTTGTTTTTTTTTACATATAGCTCCTAAATATAGGGTAAAGATTTTCTAGTAAATAAGAATATGAGGTCTTTTTTTTATTTTTGTAAGATAAGGTTCTATGAGCTGTCGTAGAAGTCCAGAATTAGGATTCAAAATTTTTGTTTCTGATGCTTTTTAGAACAGAAGTAAGGGTTTGAGAGAAAAAAAGAAGCGCACAGGTCTTAATTGTTGTAATTTTTTTTAGTTTGAAATAAGATTTATCAATAAGTCTAAGTTAAGCACTTAGATTGTCATCGAAAATGAGGGTAACGCCCAATCTATACTATATGCGAACGCAACATTTTATTTTTATTTTATCTCTTTTAATTTCATCTGTAATAGCTGTGCTTTTGATGGGTTTTCAATTGCCACAAGATAAAAACGCCTTAAAAAAACGGATAGAATCGCTAAAAAATACAGAAAATATAGACAGCCTTATTCATTATCAAGACTTATTAATAGAGGTCTTGGAAAAGGAAGAGGACAGGGGAGCTATGGAGGCTGCTGGGCAAGCATTTCTGGAAATTGTTTTTAGTTACCAGGAAGTAATTCCACCTCAAAAATTGCATTTAATTAAAACAACAAGCCTATCCAAAGCTTGGAGCTGTGCTTATAAAACACAATTCTTTTTAGAGCATGATCTTTTTTTTGATCATGCCATGGACTCTGCTTATTTCTATTTGAGTTTGTTGGAGAATGCCCCAGATCATAAGAGGGCTTTGATTTATACTTATGGAATATGGGCGAAGAAAGCTGCCACCCAGTTTGAGGATTTCAGAACGGCTACAGATTATCTCCAAAAAGCAGAAGGTTTATTAGATGCTAAAGCAGATTCTGTCGAATTATATGCCGCTCAGGTTGCGGTATATCATGCTACAGGCGATTTTGAAAAAGCCTTGGTTACTGCACAAAAGATGCTTTCTGCTCAGTTGGCAAAACCCTACATAGATTCGATTAAGATTGCCTTTATTTATGAGCAATTAGGCGCTATTTATTATGAAGAAGCGGATTATAATGAAGCCAAAAAATACTATGTAGAAGGGATTAATTTTATGAACGAACGGGCTACTTACGAAAGATTGCAAGCCAAGCTTTGGTATCAATTGGCTAGTTGTTATTATAATCTAAAAAATCGCCCTTTAGAAACCATTCTTTATCTTCGAAAAGTTTTTTCATTCACGCCAATAAATAGTACTATAAGTAGGTTTGA
The DNA here is from genome assembly GCA_937942475.1 of uncultured Aureispira sp. Lineage (GTDB taxonomy): Bacteria > Bacteroidota > Bacteroidia > Chitinophagales > Saprospiraceae > Aureispira. The sequence continues at coordinate 6,341 of CALDEP010000265.1, read as the reverse complement.
ATCCACGGATATTTATTTGGATGCTTGTAACCGAATGGCGATGGTTTTTTTGGAAGAGAAACAGTTGGATAGTGCAGAAGTATATGTAGAAAAAGCCAACTTGGTTAAAGGTTCTTATAAAAAAAGAGCAATATGGGCAACAACAGGTGAGATTCAGATCCAAAGAGGAAATTTAAAAGAGGGGGAAGCATCCTTGCTGAAAGCCGTCGCTTGGGGAAAAGGCTATGCATCTAAAAGTCCAGAAACGGCTAGACATTGGGTCGCTTTGGGCGATTATTATCAAGAACAAAAAAAATACGACCAAGCACGAAAGGCTTATAGAAGTGCTTCTTGGGCGATCAGCAGCGAAAAAGAAACGATGACTTTACCTACCATCAACAGCTTTTTTTCGAAAGAACAAGCACTTCAAATTTTGACTAAAAAAGTAGCTGCTATGCTGACGCTTTATGAGCGTTCTAAATACAGCGTTTCTTTAACGGAAATTTATAATCAAGCTCAATATAATTTGGAGCTATTCAAAGGCTTGAAAGCTACGGTTAATTTACCCTTGAACTTTTCTGAAACAACTGTAATTGTCTACGAACAGTTGATAGAAGTTTGTGAATTATTACACAAACGAAAACAAGAAAATCAATATGTGGAGCAAGCGTTTCACTTGGCAGAAGCCTGTAAAACAGCTTTGTTACAACTTATGATGGAAGAGCCTGATGCCAAGCAATTTGGCAAGGTGCCCACTTCCATTATTCAAAAAATAGAAACGCTACAAAAACGAATGTTGTGGTGTCAACAGCGTTATTGGGAGGCTAAAATTCTTTCCTCAAAAGCATCTTTATTAGATTGGTACAAACAGCAAATGGCTAGTTTACAAGTGCGTTTGAACTTAGCAAAACAAGCATTGCAAGAGGATTATACCAAGTATTATCAGTTTAAGTACAATACAAGAATAGCTACTTTGGATAGCCTTCAACAATCCTTAAATGACTCTACTGTTTTGGTGCAATATCTAGAAGGAAAAACAGCTATTTATCAATTTATTATTCTAAAAGATACGCTTGCTGTCCGAAAGATTTTTTGGAGAACTTATAAATCAACGGTTCTTAAATATTACAAGCATTTTACGGACGCGAAGTTGCAACAACATTTGAAATCGGGCGGGTACAAGGATTTTTGTATCACGGCTTATGAATTGTATTATAAATTGATGCATCATGAGCTGTTGAAGAAGAGCAAACGGATTGTCATTATTCCAGATGGCTTGTTGAATTACATCCCTTTTGAGACCTTATTGACGGAGGTGCCTGTGGAACATGTGCATACGATTAATTTTCCTTCTCTGGCGTATTTGCTAAAGAAAAAACAAATTACGTACAATTATTCCAGTAGCCTTTGGTTGAGTGAAATGGGGGATTTTAAAACGCCTATTAATAATGAAATATTAGGTATGGCAGCTACTTATGCTGCTGAAAAAGTAGTGCCTTCCAGGTCTCAAAAGTTACAAAAACTAAGAACTGATTTAACTGTTCGAGAAGGCGTTCGATCGGAAATGGATTCCTTATCTAAAAAATATGCTGGAGATTTTTATACGGATCGATATGCAACAGAGTCTTATTTCAAGGATTATGCTAGTAATTATGGTATTTTACATTTAGGGGTTTATGGGAAAATTGACCCTGATTTTCCTGAATATTCTAGTTTGGTTTTTGCAGAAGATGGCTATGAAGAGGAGGACAACATTTTGACAAGCAATGAAATTAAGCAATTAAAATTGAATGCTTCTATGGTCGTGTTGAACAATTGTCAAACAGGCTATGGACCCTATCAGAGAGGAGAGGGAATGATTACCTTAGGGCGTAGTTTTATTTATGCAGGGAGTCCTTCTGTTATCCTGTCGCTTTGGGAGCAGGAGGCTACTTATTCGGCTGTTATCATGGATTATTTTTATGAAAATTTAAAGCAAAAAGTAGATAAAGATGTTGCCTTGCGTCAAGCTAAATTAAAGTACTTAAAAAATACAAGGGGTTTGGAAGCACATCCTACTTATTGGGCAGGTTATGTGGTGCTTGGAAATTATCAAGCGATAGAAGTTAGCGAGCCAGTGACTTATAGTTGGTGGTTTTTGATTCCAATTGTTTTTCTTGGCTTTTTGGGCTGGTGGAGTTTGCAAGCTTTGAGGCAACGACGGTAGTAAGATAACAGGCACTTTCAAAGTGCCTGTTATCTTACTAGCTTTTAGAAGGTGCAAAAAAGCCCATTTTGAAAGGCTTATACTTTGCAGGAACAATTTTAAAGTGCTGCACTTCCTTTTGTTCTGATCGTAAAAAAACGATGCCCATAAAGAATAAATCAATGCTTAAAGTGACCCTAGGGTGTGCTTTTATCGCTTCCCAAGCGGCTAGCATTTCATCCGACCAATAGATGTCATCAAAAACAAAAATCGTATCGTTGTGGCTGTATTTTAAGCAAGTCTCAAAGTAGGAGAGGGTAGGTTTCATTTGATGGTTACCATCAATAAAAACATAATCCAAGGACTCCATTTTTTGAAGTGCTTTGGGTAGGGTTTCGTTAAAGTCCCCAATCAATTGGTGAATTTGTGTTGCTTTGAGTTTTTTGAAATTAGTGGCAGCTACTTTTGCGATATTAGGACAGCCTTCTAAAGTATAAAAAGGCGCTTTTCGAAAAGGAAGGTATTGGTACAAACTGCTAATTCCTAGAGAAGTTCCTAGTTCTAGTCGGTTTTGGGGTTGTAAGTGCTGCACCAAACGAAAGAGCAATTCACATTGCCATTTTGGAGAAACGGCATTTTTGGCGATACTGGCAATACTTCTAGAAGGTGTTTTGTCTACTCTAGAGCCTGCGCCTAAATCGTTCACTTGCAGCGTGGTGCTGTCTTTCTCAGAACGTATTCTCAAACGGGTTAAAGCATTAAAGGCGTAATAAATTCGATCGTCTTCAATCACTTCTTCTATAAGTGAGAACACAAATGGTGAGTGAATCGTGTATTTTGTTTGCGCTTGCCAATAAAATCGTAAAAAACGTTTCCCGATACTCACTTTTGAAGAATTGTAGATATGGTGTAAGTGATTCGAGGATTTGAAAACTAGATTTGTTTATTTTCAAATCCTCGAATATGATATGATGATTGGTAATATTCTCTTAATAACTCATGTTGCGCAAGAAGCTTTTTTCAATTACGACTGAAACCTCCCTTTGCTTATTTAAGCACGGTTCTAATGTTTAATTCTTAATGCTGAATTTTTAATGTTCATTATCGCTATTTAACATTAAAAATTCAGCATTAAACATTAAGAACAAATTGACGCCTAAATTTTGCTTTTTTTATCACTCTAATTATATCTTGCGTAAGATCAGTTAATAAGAATTAAAAGCTAAAATCAGCTCTTAAACTAAAGTTTCTAGGAGCTTCTAATTTTCCTGGTTGAATGGCATATTCATTGTTTAGAGCATTGTTCATAAGGAAAGAAACCTTTACAAATTTAGCAATTTGGTAAGCAACACGTGCATTTAGCACCAAAGAACCATTGTTGTGTTTCTCACGGAAATAATGAATTTTAGTATAAGGATTTCCTGACCCAGGATTTGTCACAGGATCATCGGCACCTGCTAAGAACTTATCAATTGCCTCCATAAAAGAAAGGTATTGTACGGTAAGACCTGCTGAAATTCCTTTGTAAGTAACTTGTCCATCAAATTTTATGGTATGTCTATTTCTGTATTTTAGAATGTTTTCTTCAGAAGTCGAAAATTCTTTAATATCAGCTTGAACGATACTATCTTGGAAATCTTTATACTGAGGATTTAATAAGGTATATCCTGCTAATAAGGCTACTTTAAAATCGCCCAAATTACCTTCTCCCGTTAAACTAACATCCAATCCTGTAATACGAGTATTACCAATATTTTGTACTTGAAAGGCAATCGGTAAATTAAAGAACTGAGCGTTGATTTCACGAGAAGCTTGAAACTCCATCATGTCTGTATATTCAGACCAAAAACCAGCGATATCCAAGAAACCTTGCCATTTACCAATTTTAAACCCTTGTTTAACTCCAATTTCTGCACTCCAACCTGTTTCTGAAACCAAACCAGGATTTGGAGCAACAGTAATACCACCCGCAGTAGTAGAAATGAATTTTTCTAAAACGGTAGGGAAGCGATAACCTTGTCCCCAAGAAGCACGTACAAAAGTTGCTTTTCCAAATTGATAACTAGCACCAACACGGAAAACAGGTCGGTGTTCTACTGTATCTCTTAAAGCAATGTGTTTTTCTCCTAATCGTTGCCCAAAGAAATCAATGGTATAGTGAATTGAATCAGGATAAACCGTAGAGTTTACTTCGTAACGAGCACCAAAAGAAACATTTAAGCGTTTGAAGAATTTTTTGTCTAATTGCAAATAGGCGGCAAAGTTGTTGTGCGTGTAACTTTGATTTCCATAAACTTCGGAAGTAGACATGATAGAACTGGCAACAAGACCTGCTGCAAGTTCTAAGCCGCCTAATTTTTCAAATTTTCGTTGAAATTGATATTCTCCATAAAGTGTATTAGAGCTATTGCTTTGACCACCTTCATTGTTATTATCAATATAAAAATAACGGAATTGAAGGCGATGGCGATTACTAGAATTATCATAATAAGTAACAGCAGGATCAATCGTCATTCTAAAGTTTTGACCACGTGGTGCAGGATCAAAATCGGTTTCATAAAGTCCTAAATTTGGATCGACACGATTGTGGAACAAAAAGACACTTTGGCTCCCCATATTAATATTCGTGTTTAGCGTGAATATTAAATTTTCAGAGTGACGATATCTAGCGTTAACAGTAACTCTTCCACGGTTATCGTAACCAGGCAAAGAATCAATGGTATTGGCATCTACTTGCTTGAAAATACGCATGTAGTGTTGAGTATAGGTTAAATTAGAACCCAAAACAAGGTCAAATTTACCGATTTTTCTGCGGTGAGCTAATTGCAAACCTGTTTCAAAAGGCATATTTTTGGCAGTCCACCATTTATTTTTTGAATCCGCAGGATCACCATAAAGCGTTCCAAAAAGACTCACTTTTGTCAGTGGTTTATTTACAGGATAGGCGGTACGGATATTAATAACCCCATTCATTGCCGAAGAACCATATAGTGCAGATGCTGCTCCTTTTAGAACCTCCATTTGAGCAATGTTTTCTGTCGGTAAATCGCCCCAGTTGGGAAGACCTGCATCTGCCTGCATAACAGGCAAATCATCCATCAAAATCAAAACACGACTTCCGGTACCTTGTGCAAAACCAGAACCACCACGAATGGTGACTTGATCTCCCATTGTATTTACACCAGGAACCTTATCCAAAACATCATTGACGGCATTGGCATTGGTATTGGCAATTAAATCAGGAGAAATAACACTCAAAGAAACGGTTACTTCACCTAAAGATTTGGCAAATTTACTGGTCGTAACAGTCGCAGTCTCTAACAGAGTGGCTTCTTCAGCCAATTGAATGTTTAAGACAAGCGTTTCGTCTGCTACGATGGTAACGGTTTTGATTTTAGTTGCATAACCTAGATAACTAAACTGAATGGAATGTTCTCCTTCAGGGAGTTCTAAGGTATATTTACCATCAATATAATCGCTTGTTCCTGCAAAGGTTCCTGCTCTAACATTAACGCCTAAGAGGGACTCTTCGGTTAAAGAATCTGCTATAATTCCTGTAATTGTACCCGTATTTTGACCAAAAACGGAAGAAGTAAATAGGGTTACAAATAAAAGGAAAATAAAACAAGTAAAAATTTTCATAGCTTTTACTTTTGTGTTATTGCTTTACATGAAAAATTCATCCTTGTTAGATGTTTTATAAAGCATACTGTTATAAAATCTTTTGAAAGGGTAGGTGGTAATTTATTGGGGCACCTCCTTTTTAAGCTCGGTAAAGGTACATATTTCTTTTTAAGAAAAAGTTTTTAAGTGTCTTTATTTAGATTGTAAAGCTGTTCAATTTGTATGCAATGTATTGTTTGTCAATAAATTGTGTTTGTGTGTGGCTCCTTTTTTACTAACAGCGCTCCTACAAAATAAGTCTCCAAAATGCCAAATTTGATAATGCAGCTTAAAAATTGTAATTTTACTATACTGTAAAACATTTGTTGTGGAAATGTTGTTAGTTAACTACAAACCGTTCGTACAAAATGTAGAAAGTAACAAGGCGTCGAAAGATGTGGAAGAGGGGAGTTAATGGAACAGATTACTAATTGATGTTACGCATAAAATTAATTAGGTTGCTCAAAACTAGTAAACGGCTTAATAAATATAGTTTAATGTTGAATTTTGAATG
>CALDEP010000264.1 GCA_937942475.1 uncultured Aureispira sp. | reverse complement strand
GGACTCTTACGATATAAGTTCCTGGAGGATAATCGTTCAAGTCTGTTGGAATATTGTTGGTTCCAACAACCGTTTTGTGCTCTTGGACAGCAATTAACTTGCCCAAAACATCCATTACTTTTACCTCTAGTGTTTCTACATTTTCTGCTTGATATTGATAATATAAAAAGCCGTCAGTAGGATTTGGATAGAAATTGTAGGCAAGGTCACCTTGCTCGATGCTTAATAAAACAATGTTCGAATAAGTCGAAGTACCATCTAAATCTACCAACTCTAAACGGTAGTAGTTGGCACCCTCAAATGGATTAACATCATCAAAGGTATAATGTGCTGTTTGTATGGATTGTCCTTGTGCGTTAACTTGACCAATTTTTTCAAAATTAAAGCCATCTCGACTGCGCTCGATATTAAAGTAAGCCGTATTGTCTTCGGTTTCTGTTCCCCAAGTCAAGAAGTTTACTTTATTGTCGGTTGTTCCATCAAAATAGAGCCAATCTACGGGCAGTAAGTCAATTGGAATCAAAATTAAGCCAATAGAACCACCAGAGAAACTATTGATGTTTTGTAATTCACCATAGTTTACGCCATTAATCGTCGTTCCTATAGGACCTGTTAAATGTAAACTGTCGTAGACAGGTGCATCATAATTAGCGCCTTCATTCTTGAAAAAATAGGAGCCTAAAGGATAAGGATACTTATAGGAATAACCACAAGCAGGATAGGTTGCCATCCAATTGGTAGCGGCTGTCTCTATCGCAATGCGCTCGGTAGGTTCGTAATAAAAACGAACATTATAAGGCGCATTAATAGCACCGCCTCCCAAATCTACATTCCAACTGCGCTCCATTTCAAAGCGTTCTTCTCCAGGCGACCAACCTGTTGCACAGGAAGCTACTCCAAAAGGTCCTTCAGATTCTTGATAATAATTGGTAGAATCCCAAATAGTGACTAGTGGAAATCCTGGCATAGCGCCAGTTGTAATATCTCCTTGCACAGATAGAATAATGTCGTCTCCAACAAAGAAATGATGCCAACCATTATTATCTGTACAATAGGTATTGGTACTCGTGCCATCTAAGGCGTAAATATATTGTTTGACAATTACGGTAATACTTGAATCAACCGTGTTGCCACAGGTGCCTTCTCGGCGCACATAGTAGGTTGTTGTTGTGTCGGTTATAATGTTAATACTATTGCCTACACCTGCAAAAGCTCCTGTTCCATTAGGACCTGTATACCAAGTGGTAATTGCTCCTGTACCAACGATGCCTCCTGTTGCTACTAAATTAACCGTTGTATTAGGACAGAAACTCCCTGTTAATGGATTGATAATTGGCGGTGTAGAAGCAATAGGTGTTGTTATAATAATACTGGTACTATCGCTACAACCTTGTGCATCTGTAACTGTCACGGCATTGAAGCCTGGACATAAATCTACTGGGATTGCGTTGGTATTTCCATTGGACCAAAGGTAGGTGTAAACAGCACTTCCTCCAGTAACAACAGCCGTTGCACTTCCTGCACAAAGCAAGGAGTCACAGCCTGATGATATAATGTTTGTTAAATTAATAACTAAAGAGTCTGGTTCTGTAATAATGACTTGGGTCGAGTCTGAACAACCTGCATTATCAGATACCGTAACAGAATAGGTTCCTGCACAAAGGTTGGTCACTGTGGCGGTGGTTTGACTGCCAGCAGCGGCATCCCATAAGTAGGTATAACCTGTGGTAACCGTTCCACCAATTCCAAGAACAGTGGCTTGACCATCACAAACGGTATGGCAACTTGCATTTGTTGGTGGTAAGGCTGCGGCTGTCATTAATAATCCATCGTCTACAAAAACACTTGCGGTGTCTGTACAGCCGTTTGCTCCTGTGATGGTTACCGTGTAAATGCCACTTGCTAATCCTATGATGGTAGAATCAATGCCACCATTCGACCACAAGAAGGTAAATGGAGGAACGCCACCACCAAGAACAGCCGCTGAGGCGGTTCCGTCATTGGTGCCCGAACAGGTTAATGGCGTAGATACAGGCTCTAAAATTGGATTGACGGTTGTGGTAATCATCACTTCTCCTTGATTGTTTCCGCCTGCATTACCAAAACCACCATCAATTTGAATGACATAAGGGGTATTGGGTGCTAAGCCTGTATAGGTGAAGTTCCAGTTGATGGGCTGCACATCACAAGCGGTAAAGGATTGGCAATCTACAAGGGCATTTGGAATATTGTCACAAGGCGTTGCATCTTGGAACAGAGAAATATTAAATCCATCCGTTGGTGTAATTCCAAGGATACAGCTACCGTTAATTTGACCATTCATAATGTGTAGGGTTACGTCGCTACCATTACAATCTGATTCAAAGTAATAATAAACAGAGTTTTCAGGATTATCTCCTTCACTACATTCGTCGTAACCTGGAGCGCCATTAGCAATATCTTCTCCTTCAGCACCAGAAGTATTCCAACAATAAGGAATATTTGGTAACATGGGTACTAATAGAGCATCTAAACAGTCGTCAAAACCACAACCTTCGGAAACACAGATTTGATAATCTTCTCCAACATCGTCTCCATCTTCATTGAATACTTGTAACCAAATGGTTGTTCCAGGTGCGGCTGCAATTTGATAAGAAACATCACTTGTTGGACCACCTTGACCGCAATCAATAGGAGTGAGGTTGTTGCAGGTTCCAGTGTAGGCAACAACGGTTAATTCGGAGTAGTCACCAAAGGTGCCACCAACAGCATCATCGTTTCCTTCAATAACAGCATTCCCGGTAGCAGGCATGGTAAATTGATACCAAGTATCGCCACAATTCCCTCCACAACCTTGTGCATAGGCTGGATTGTAAGTAATGGTTGGATAACCATAATTATTGGTTTGGAAGGTTCCTGCTCCATTGAGACAAGATTCAGATTGGACAGGCAGCATAATGGCATTATCACAACTATCATTACTAGGTTGTGGGTCGCTTGCTACGCCTGTTCCATAGGTTGGAATTAGGTCTATAATATTAATGTTGAAGGTTCCTTCGACGACTAGGTTGGAACCGTCTACTTGAATAAAGTATTGGTTGCCAGGAATCAAACAAGTTGCTTCTATGTTTTCTGTAATTAGGGCAGTTGGCCAGAAAGAACGTTCTACTTCTGATAAGGTACCCGTACAAGTATTCGTAGAAGAAGCAAAAATACGAACCTCTGGGTCCATACCTAATAGTAAATTGGTAGAGGTAACATTCATTTCTATGCGTCCAGAAGGTGGCGCTGTGAATTGATACCAAACCGTATGCGTGGCATAAGCTCCTACACCTGGTTCTCCAACTTCTACGTTGGAACAAACATTGCTTTCGTTGCTGCGAGTTTGTAGGGTGCCTGTTGGTGTTCCAAAGCTAAAGGCATCACAAATGTTATTATTATAAGGAGCATTACTAGTCCCCCCATCATCGCTTATTTGTAGGGTGAACCATCCATCTTCATCTCCTGTTAAACCGCCAGAACCATCTACTTGTAAGTAGTAAATTCTGCCACCTTCTAGGCAATCTACGTTTAGTTCTTCGTCTTTATTAAAGAGGTCATAATCACTGTCTACCTCCAAAAAGTTTCCAGTACAAGTATTATCATCTGAATAATAGACAGCTAATTGTAAGTCTATTTCATCGCCTACATTATTAGGATCATTATAACCATTGATGGTAATGTTTCCCGAAGCTGGAGCGACAAAGCTAAACCAAGCTGTTTTTTCAATGCCAAAGGCAGAAGGATTCGGTTCACCTGGCTCTGTATCTGAACATAGATTGGTGTAGTTTACATTATTATTAATCGTCCCTCCATTAGGAACCGTGCCTAAGTTAAGGGCATTACACATCATATTGTAAGGAGGACGAACGCCTTGTCCGTCATCTTGTATGTCAATTCTAAAATAGCCTTCTTGGTTGAGAATAGAGCCATCTACTTGCACATAATAGCGTTGTCCTGGATATAAACAAGTGACACTAACGCTGGCATCAAAACTCGCTATTGGATCAGAATCGCCATCTTCTAGCAAGTTCATTGTTCCTGTACAAAGGGTATTACTAGATTCGTATACAGCTAATTGTAGATCTAAAACATCTCCAATTCCTCCTGGGTCTGCCGTTACATTAATGGTCACATCAGAAGTTGCATTTAAACCAAGGTGATTGGGCGCAACGAAAGAAAACCAAACGGTTTGCTCAATGGCGAAGGGATTGGGTTCACCTGCTTCAATATCCGAACAGAAGTTAGAATAATCAATACCATTATTAATAGAACCACCAACAGGAACGGTGCCTAAATTGATATGATTACAAATTAAATCGTTCGTAGGAATGGGCACTGGTGTAGCGGAAGTTAGATTCAAATCAAAGTAACCTTGAACATTTAGGATAGAACCATCCACCATTAAGAAGTAGGTTTTGTTTTCTTCCAAACAACGGACGTTCATAAATTCATTGAACAAGTCTAACAAAGAATATTCACTCGTCATTTCGGTGAGTGATCCTGTGCAAGTATTATTAGAAGACTCAAAAACGGCTAATTGTAAATCGACTGCATCGGTTCCAAAAGGCCAAGGCAAGTCAGAGGTTGCTTGAATATCTAAGGCAAAAGGACCTCCTGTAGCAGGAGTCGTAAAGGTATACCAAACGGTATTGTCTGTTCCAAAGGCAGTTGGATTGGGATCGCCCAAATCGTCTGCACATAAATTATGTTGATTGGTAAGGGTAATTGGACCACTTGTCCAAGGGTTTCCTAAAGCAATTGCACCACAGATGGTATCGTTAGGGGACACTGGAATGGGTGGTATTTCTGTTATAGTAATATCAAAATAACCTTCGTGTCCTTCTAACAAAACAGGTGGTTCTCCATCAATTTGTACATAATAAGTTTCGCCAGGAACCAAACACCATAAATCTAAATCTACATCATAGGTCAAATCACTTCCACTGACTTCTTCAATCCAAGGACCAGCACAGCCAGGCGTTTTGTAAACGGCAATTTGTAAGTTGATGGCGTCCACACCGCCAACAATGGCATCGCTATTCAAATCAAAATTAACGGCACCTGTTGCGGGGGCTACAAAGGTATACCAAACGGTTTGATCTGCTGTGAAATTAGAGGGTTGGGGTTCTCCAAGCGCGTCTGCACAAAAGTTGTTTTGAGAACCATGCAAAGCCGTTGGTGTGGTCGAAACAGCACCACCTGTAGGATCTCCCAAAGCGATGGCATTACAGGCTTCGTCGTTGGCAGCAGGAGGATCTTGAGGATCTCCATACACTTCAATGTCAAAAATACCTTCTCGTAAGTCAGGGTCAATTAAAGAACCTTCTCCATCGACCATAATCCAATATTCACGCCCAGGAATTAAACAATCTACCCACATATCTTCGTCCCAAATGATTCCAATTCCATCGTGCTCTGATTTTATTTCAGTAGGAACGCCTGAACAAACGGCTCCTGTTAGGTCATAAACCACGACTTGTAAATCAATTCTATCTGGACTTAATAAGCCATAATCGTTTAGGCGAATTTCTACTTTTCCAGAAGGTGGTGCAATAAAGGTGTACCAAACTCCTTGATCATTTCCCCAATTGGCAGGAATGGGTTCAAATAAGTTGTTGGCGCAATAATTATATTGTCCCGTCAAACCAACAGTACCACCAGGAGCAGGTTGCCCTAATGGAATGGCATCACAAATTAAGTCGTTGGGCGCTGGATATTGTCCTCCATCTGTAATGCTTAGGTCAAAAATTCCAGATACATTTATGGTCGCACCATCGACCATAACCCAATAGTTTTCACCAGGAGTAAGGCATCGAACGTCCATTTCTTCCCCCAGTATAATTGGCGTGTAATCACTATAAATTGGATCCAAAACACCTGTACAAGTTCCATTACTAGTGCCATACAGTGCTAATTGTAAATCTATCGCATCTGTTCCAAAAGGGAAAGGTAAATCACTATCTGCATTGATATAAACATGCCCAGAAGGAGGTGCTTGAAACATAAACCAAACGGTTTGGTCTGATCCCCATGCGCCAGGAGTTGGGTCGTTTATATTGCTTGCACAGACGTTAGAACGGCTTAAATTGGGCGTTGCCACAGAACCTCCTACGGGAACGGTTCCTAAATTCTCTGCATCACAAATTTCATCGCCTGCTTGCTGTACGCCATTATCATTAACCTGTAAACCAAAAAAACCTTCGACACCATTATTAGTAACAAAAGTAAAGGCTTCGCCATCTACTAAAACAAAGTAGGTGGTATTGGGTTGCATACAATTGACGCTCATGTCTTCATCCCAAGCAACGCCTATTCCTTGATATTCTTCTTCTATTAAGGTTAGGGCACCTGAGCAAGTTCCATTGCTAGATTCGTACACAGCTAATTGTAAATCTAATCCATCTCCAAAGTTTTGTGGGTCACTGTTTGCGTCAAACTCAATTACTGCCGCAGGCATTGGACCTGTTGTGAATTGAAACCAAACGCCTTGATCGTTGTTTCCGCCCCAAGCATTTGGATCGCCTGCATTGCCTGCGCAAAAATTACCATAATTACTTAGGTTGCTATTTCCAACCGAATTACTAGAATTTAAAGTACCTAAATTAATGGCATTACAAATTTGATCGTAACCTGAGCCAGGAGGGTAAGCACCCGATGCTGTAATTGTGAAATTAACATTTGCAGTACTAGCACCACCAACATTTAGGTTATATGTAATGGAATTTCCAGGAGCTGGTGTGGCAAAGTTTTGGCAACGTTGTGTCAAACAACTTTGACCAACCACACAAGCAGTACCATCATCTTCAAATGCTCTAAGGCAAACTTGCAAAGAATTGGGATAGCCACTTGGACAATTAAAGGTCTCGTTATATTGTGTATTAGGTGTATTGGTGAAGCAGATGCCTGCTCTAGGGTAAGTTGTATATCCTTGACCTGCAACTTCGACACGCCAGTGTGGTTCTGGTCCTCCGCCAAAGAAACCATCGGTACAAGTTGTGGTAGAGTTACCACTATTAACACGAAGGGTAAGTGTTACTTGGGCGGATAAGTTGGCATTAATTAATAACAAAAACAATGCAAAACAGAAGTGTAGAAATCTTAATTTCATAAATCTTAATTTTGATATTGTCAAGGGGAAGGACAATAGGACATTAGCAATAAATAGAAACTCTAAAAATTAAAGCTTTTTTTCTTTGTTTAATTCTGCTTTTCTACTTTCTAGAACATAACAGAACAATCTATACTAGTATAACGGGGTATAAGGCACAAATCAATATTAAAGATAGAAAAAAAAGTGCATAAAAATGCCAGAATAATGACGGGGATCTTATTCTGGCATTTGACAGTCTGAATGCTAGCTCAATTTTATCGAGCTAATTCAACGAGTACCTGTTTTTTCTTAATCCGTTTTTTACTGACGTTTTTGATAACTTGATCGACCTTATCTTGGTGTACGGCAGCATAGGATACGTATTCTTTAACGACCACCAATCCTAAATCATCTTTTGTTAGCCCACCTTTTTTAAATAAAGTACCTACAATGTCAAATTTATTTACTTTATCCTTTTTTCCAGCACTGATATAGAGTGTTTTCCACGTAGGCTTTTGTAAAGGTGGAATCGTTTCGGGCAACTCAATATATTCAATGGTTTCGTCGATGTATTCTCTCCAAGGTTTGTCTTGTTCCAAGATAAGATAAGCCGTTCCTGTGGCTTCCATACGTGCTGTACGACCATTTCTGTGAATGAATTCGGATTCTGTATGTGGTAATTGATAATGAATAATGTGCTGAATGCTAGGAATGTCTAATCCCCTTGCCGCCAAATCGGTTGTTATCAATATATTATGACTTCCATTTTTAAATTTAATCAAAGCCAATTCTCGATCTTTTTGTTCCAAACCACCATGAAAAATATCATGTTCAATGTCTGTTTTAGAAAGCATATTACTGACTCTTTCTACGGTTGCTCTTTGATTACAAAAAACAAGCGTTGCCTGAGAACCAACATAGTTGACTAGCTTCAAGAAATCACTTTCTCTATTGGCACTATTGGTCACCAGTGCTTTTGTACTTAGGGCTTCTGACTTTTTTTCTGAAAGAAAGTTTAGTGTCGTAGGCGCTTCTAAATTAACAAATTCAGGTACTTCTATCGCAGAGGTTGCAGAAGTCAAATGACGACGTTTCAAATTCGGCAATTGCTCTATAATAAAGGACATTTCTTTGGCAAATCCCAATTCTAAAGATTTGTCAAATTCATCTAAAATTAGATGCTTAATGCCTTCTGTAGCAAAACTTTCTCTGCGTAAGTGATCGGCAATTCTACCAGGTGTTCCAATCAAAAGCGTTGGCGCTATTTGCAGGTTGTTTAGTTCTATTTTGATCGAATGACCACCATAACAACAGTTGACTTTGAAGCCGGTCTGCATATCTTTGAACACCTGAGTGATTTGAAGGGCTAACTCTCTCGATGGGGCTAAAATTAAAGCTTGCACAACTGGTGTTGGCTGTTCTTTTAGTTCTTGTAATAAGGCTAGTAAAAACGCAATTGTTTTTCCTGAACCAGTAGGAGATAGGAGCACAATGTTTGGATTCTTTTGTGCAGCGCCTCCCATGGCATGTTGCATGTCGTTTAAAGCTTCAATCTGTAAACGCTCTAGTATATTCTCGGTTGTATTTTTGTTCAATTCCATTTTGCAAAGATACACAAATATTAAACAAGTTGATTCTAATTCTTATCAATCATTTTAAAGATAGCTTTTTTAATAGCGCCTTGATTCTTGATGTTTAATGCGTTTTCTGCTGCACGCATAGCAGCAATAGAAGTGGAGAAGCGCAAGGCTTGGGCATCTGGCTGATCGATGGATTTGATCCAAATTACAATTTCATCGTTTAGTGCTGCTGAAAAATTAGTTGCTACAGGAATACTTGGTTGGTAGTTTTTATCGACTGTACCTTGTGCGATGATCTTATACCCCAAATGAGGATAAGTAGAATTGGGATTTTGACTATTTCGAACCGCTATTTTGTAGCTGATTTGCGCCCAATCTTTGCTTTGTAATTCCTGTAAATAAAAACCAATCTCTTGAATAGCAGCTTGTTGGTTCAGGTATTGTTCGGCTCTTGATTCTGACAAGGTAAAATCAGCACTTTGGGCTTGAAGGGTCACCGTGTAGCGTGCGCCTTCTAACATTATTCGATAAGGAATAAAAACACGAATTTTTTGTTGATTGTGAATCGGAAATTCAAGTGCTTCATTGGCATCTCCATTGATGAAGAATTCTTTGTCTAAAACTTGCCCATTTTCTAGAACTTGAATCTTAAAAAGCCCTTTACTATGGTAATAACTAGGAATATTGGTCGAAAACTGAAACAATTGTCCAGAAATACCTGTAAATAAAGCTTCTTCATGGCTAGTCGCTTCAATTTGAATGTCGTTCAAACTACTTGGACAAGCATAGGTTTTAGTTTTAAAAGTCGCTAGTTTGATGGGCGGAACATCAATGGCTTCAATCGTTAGTCTTGGTGCTAGTTGAATGGTTTTTGGTGCAACAAAATAAGGTAAAAAAATAAAAATACGCTGTTGATTGATTTGAGGAATTTTGGGCGCTGTTCCCTTGTGAATTTTAGAAGGATTCTCAGCGTTCCAATAGAACAATTGTGCAATAGTTTCCTTTGATAGGCTTGGGAAAGAGAGCTTTAATTGCGTTTGTGTTGGAATTTCTGGAATGCTAAAATCTATTTGGTATAAAATGCCAGAAATGCCCTGATGTTGGTGCCCAACCGTTTGTTGTACATTAATTCCTTCAATGGTTTTTGTTATGTTCAAATCAACAGATTCATGTTGTTGAATTAAGTGGTCATTGCCCGTTAATTTTAATTTAACCCGTTTTGAAGCCTGTAGGTTATAATAAGCAATAAAATAACGATAAGTACCTACGATTCTATTGCCCTCTACCGTGCGTTGACTGACAATGTCTAACACATTTTCGAAAGGAGTTTGTGTTTCGTCGGTCATCTTGATGCGAATACTTCGACGTTTGTAAGCCAAGGGTAGGCTATAATTAAAATCTACCTGAATGCCTTTAATACCTTTGTATACTATATTTTCTTGAACTTCAAAAGCAGTGCTGACTGGCTTTCGTTCTACTTTTATGACTTCAAAATTAGCTTCTTTTACACGACCTGTTTCAGCTTGTTGATAATTCTTTGTGAAGGCTTGACTACCATGATCTACCTTAAAACAGCCCAAATAATTATAAGCTGTAGCATCTGCATTATAAACACAAACAGAAAGACTGTCATAATTACTAATGGCAGTGCTAAAGGTCTTGGGTTTTACTTTGAAGGAATTTCTATTTTTTAAACCCTGTAAAGTAAGCTCTGAACCAACTTGAACGAGCCATTTAGGATCGGGCGCATTATAACCCAAACCAACTGGATTTGCCGTGCTGTCTGGAATAACTGTCGCTGTTTTTAAGTCTAGAAATAGGTCATAAATCTTGACTTGTTTCAATCGAAAGGGACGGTTGTAAACAGGGAGTCCTTGCCCTTTTACCCAAATTAGAAGAGTCACATCGTGGTTGCCTTCTTCGGTGTCTATATCTCGATAAGGAAGGTACAAATGGACACTAGTATCCAAGTCAAAACTATCCATTCCCAAACTATCGACCAAATAAGCCAAACTATCGCTGCATTGGTAGGTGAAATCGAGTTCTGTAGTCGCAATAATTTGCCCCTTGTCTTTAATTTCTACTGAAAATTTTTGTGTAGCAATATCTAACAAATAAGGACTGAGTTTGAATTGAATATCCAAGCCTTTTGTACTACTATTAGTGCCTGGAATGTTTGCGTGATGCTTTATTTTAAAAAGACTTAATTGATAGTCTGATTGCGCTTGCAAGTAAGACTGCATGAAAATGAGACAGAAAATGCAAAGATATAGACGCATTGTTGTTGTTTAGCTTTTGTTATTTTTAATAATGAACAGGCTTAATGGTATATCCTCTCTTTTTTAGTAACCTTAAAACGCCTTTTTTACCACCTAAATGCCCTGCACCAATGGCAGCAAAAAGGCTTTGTTCTTTGGAAAAAGCTTCAAAACGCTCTGCCATAATTACATTGCGATCGTATAATAAAACTTTGCGCATACCACCAATAGATTGCTTTGATTTTTTTAATAACTTCTGTAAATCGCCTTGAATGTACAATTCAGAGGTTTTTTTTATTTCTCGTTTGAAGGAAATAAAGTGCGTTGCCATCTTTTTGAGCGAACGGCATTGGTCTTTGAGATCTACTTTAGAAAAAACATTCATTTGCTCTTCAAAAGTCTCCAAACCCATTAGGTTTTTATCTGCTTCTTGCGCTATATTATACAAGGCATTATCTAGTGCAACAGGGTTGTCTTCTTGAAATTGAGATTCAGAAATGAGGTTAAATAATAGGATAGGAGAGCTGTATTTTAAATGCTCTAACTGATGCCCTGTCTCCTTTAAAAGTAATTTTTCTAATTTTTTATAAACTCTAGGATTTAGATAATCTTCTATTGAACTTCCATTAGGAAGTGTTGTTGCTTGCTGCAATTGCTGATGATCGGTGTCTTTTAAGTCAAATTCTGCGGCAAAAGCACTACAATTATGAATACATTCTTCTAAAAAAGCAATGTTTCTAAAGGCTCTATTGTCTCTCACGTGCATCGTCCCAAAAAGGTAAGATTCTGCTACCATCTCTTTACCACTAATTTCCCAAAGGAGGCTCTGTTTTTTTCTTGTCATTCTGTTGTTAATCGGTCAATTTTAGGAATTGTTTTGAACAAAGGATTATTATAAATAGAGCAAAAAAACTGCCAAAAATGGATAGTATACTTTAGTTTACTAGAGTTTGTTAGGAAATAGCTCTTTTATTGATAATGCCTATTCACTTCTTAAACAATAATTCTTGTAATGTTGTTTATCATAGATATACGCTTGTAAATTAAAAAGCAAGCAATGTTCAGAAGGGCAGACTTCGTTCTGAAAAGTCATCGTAAAATGCCTGTTTAGATCAATTTTATCATTCTAAAAGATGAAAATTAATAAAATTATTTGAATATTTGGTGAATGTTTCTTGGAATAGTTGGTTGACAAGATTTTTTTTAGTAACCTTATAGAGATAAGAAGTGTTCAAATAGGACTATTTTGAGAACTTATTTAACTTCTTGAAAATTTAATTAACAAAGAAAGCAAATACAAATAATGGGAAGAAAAAGCAAAGCAGATGTACGTAAAAAAGAAATACTAGAACATTTCTATATTGTATTAAAACAAGAAGGATTTGAAAATGCATCTATTGCAAAAATTGCTAATTTGATGGATGTTAACCCTAGCTTGCTGATACACTATTTCAAAACGAAGGAAGAAATGGTGTTTGCATTTGTTGAGTTTTTGTTGGGGCGTTATGAAGTAACTTTCAAGGAGAAAATGTTTAATTCTGAAGATCCTCAAGAGCGCTTTGATAATACCTTGAACACGATGTTTAGCGAAGATTGGCTAAATTTCTCAGAACAGACGGTTTTCTATGCCTGTTATTATTTGTCTTCTAGACATGCTCGAATCAAAGAGCTTTTTCAGGAGATGTACAACAAATTTAAAGAATTGCTGATTCCAGAAGCCAGTTCTTGGATGAAAGCAGGTGTTATAAAAGAAGCAGATCCAGAAAGCGTTGCTGACTACTTGATTATCATGAATGAAGGCTTAACGTATTTTGATAAACTAATGAGCGATCCAGAAGGCTTTAAACGTCGTGCTAAGTTTTTGAAAGCATCTGTTGTTAAGACCTTGACGACTTAGTTTTTGCCTTTTGTAAGGCAAAGGAGTGTTACTAAAATAGAAGGAG
Source organism: uncultured Aureispira sp. (assembly GCA_937942475.1). Lineage (GTDB taxonomy): Bacteria > Bacteroidota > Bacteroidia > Chitinophagales > Saprospiraceae > Aureispira. Next base: position 1,300 of record CALDEP010000264.1, on the reverse strand, counting down.
CCTATTCGATTTGAATAGGCTCCTTTTTTATGCAGATGTTGAAGTTTTTAAACTCAAAAAAACATCATCTAAGCTGCTGTAGCCACTTGTTGGTTAAATTCTGCCACTTTAGGATTCATCAAATAAAACCATAAAGGCGGGAACAGGGCAATCAACATAGAAGTAGGGTAACCCCAAGGCAGTAAAGGCGCTTTTTCAAAATGACGCAAGACTTGATATTTTCGACTTGCTTTGTAATGATGATCAGAATGTCTAGTCAATTCATACAATAAAATTCTCCCAATATCATGGTTGCAATTCCAAGAATGCCAAGGCTGTACAGGTTCGTATCGACCTGATTCTAATTGACGACGTTGTAAGCCATAATGCTCAATGTAATTAACGGTTTCTAGCATCAGAAAACCTAAAATAGCAGTTATAATAGCAAAAGGTAACATTGCCAAACCAAAAATAGCAACGACTGAAGCTAAATAGCCTACTTGAACGACTTGAAACTGAATCATTTGGTTGTGTATTCCAACAACAGCTTGATCTTGTTGGCGTAGGCGTCTGGCTTCGAGTTTCCAGGCAGACAAATAGCCCCCAACAACAGATCTAAGATAAAAGGTATAGATGTTCTCATTGAATCTTGAAGTAGCAGGGTCTTTTGGCGTTGCGATATGCACATGGTGCCCATGATTGTGCTCGATGGCAAAATGCAGGTATAGATTTGGAACTAGCAATATTTTAGATAAAAATCTAGGCAAGGCTTCTGTGCGATGTCCCAATTCATGTGCGACATTAATACCAACACCACCTATGTAAATACCTACGGTTACCGTTAAACCAATAATTTCGTAGGTCTCTAAAGCAACATTCGCTATCGTATGGAAATACCAATAAGTAATGCCTACCAACATCGGAACATTGAGGTATAATAAGATGTTAAACAGCATTTTGCTCTTCTGTGTTTGCTCTTCTTCTTGTTCTAAATTATCGGTGTTACCAGGAAAAAAAGCTTCTAAAATAGGAATGGCAATAAAGGCAACAGTAACGCCATTATAAGACCAAATACCTCTATAATAAAGTGCATGGACAACAATCGCAGGAACGATATAGGCTAACAAATATTTTAAGTCTTTCCACATAATATTAAGATTGATTGTTGATGAAGGAGTTAGAAGTTGTTTAGAATTAAGTAATAATCAAATATGAAATCACTTTTTGCCCTACTCTGCGTTGGATTTTCGTCAAATAGCTACGGCTATTCTCCTCAAATCCGCCTTAATTAGGATCAAAAAATGTACTCATATTTAAAAAA
>CALDEP010000263.1 GCA_937942475.1 uncultured Aureispira sp. | reverse complement strand
TTGTTTGTCTTAGAACAAAGCCGCAACATCTTTGTGTTGAACTTGTTCGACCGTAACGCCACGAGGAACGAAAACTTTGAATCGATATTTTTCTTCGATAACCGTTCCTCTAATTTCTAATGCTCTTTGTGCTTTCAACATGGTTAAAATTATAGCATTATCTACGTTTTTAGAACTGGCGGTATAACGTCCAGCTTCTGTTAAAGCTTTTAGAGTTTGTTCGTTAAAATTGAGGGCATCAATTGTTGTAACTAAACGAACGATTTTTTCGTCCCATTCTTCGATTTCTACTTCGCCTTCTACAGCTAAAGTGACGACTTGGGCACCATTATATTGGTAAGATTTTACGATGTTTTTTTGAACTTGTGAAGAAGCTCCAAATGTACATCCTAATATGAACACCATTGTTAGCAATAAATATTTCATACGCTTGCTTTTTGACTCATGTATTACAGGGAACTTACATGATCTGTGATTGAATAAATTGGAGTGTTTGTTGGGTGTTAATTTAAATAGTTGATCTATGTTTTAAACCCAGCTATATTGAACGTTTTGTTAATTTATGTAAAAATATCTGATTATCAGAAGATTAGAGCATAAATTTATTTTTTTTAATTAGATTTTTTTATTTTTAACTGTTTTGAAATCTGTCTATACTTATAAAACGAAGTCTATGCGTAAAAGGTTGGTATCCAACAAAAAATAAACAAAAAATATTTAAAAAATGCTTAGATATGTGTTTCTAATTAAGGCAAAAAACAGATCCTATTCAAAATTAAAACGAAAAAGCCATTCCATAGGAGGAACAGCTTTTCATCTTTTGTCTTAAAATCTACCTACAGAAGGGGCTAATTTACCGTTCCAGCATTGCTAGGACTAGCCACCATTTCGACAGTCATTCCTTCAGGAACAAGAATCTCGTAGGTTAAAACTTCGCTTAAAACTTGTCCTCTGATCGTAACTTTTGTTGCTAATTTGGGCATTTGAATCGTCATGATACCATTACTAGTACTTGTTTCTATACTATAACGACCAACAGAAACCAAGCGTTTAAGAATTTCTTCGTTGAAATTGCTTAGTTCTATTGTAGTGGTAATGCGAACAAAGGACTCTTCCCATTCTGTAACTTGGGTTTTGCCCTCTAGGTCAACTGCAATACTAGGGGCATTGGCAGTCAATGACTTTACAAAAGTCTTTTGACTTTGCCCAAAGCTAGTTGGCACAAAAAGAATTGAAAGGATAAAAAGTGTAAAGATTGTTTTCATAATAAAAATGATTTTGGGTTAAAAAATAATAATAAGGTAAAGTCTTTTTTATTGAAAGGTCGCCCTTTTGGGATTGCAAAGATGCGTTTTTAATATCGTAAAGTCAAGCTAGTTTTTAATCGTCTAAGAATACCTTACATCTAAAATTTTATTCTAAACTAGAATGCAAAATTTTATTTGGAGAAGGCTATTTTAAAGCCCTCTTTTAGCATTTTTTGAATCCTTTATAGACATAACATTTTTTTTTAAGAAATAATTCTAAGCCCTTATTTTAAATCTATTTAACCCGAAAAAGGAATAGAATGAAACTATTTTCAAAAAACTGCAATTGTTAAGTAACCACTTTCAAAAACTTTGTATATTTTCGTTGGCTAAATAAGAGCACAATCATATGCTGTTTTTTAGAAAAGTGGAAACATTTTTATATTAAGGATTAACCTTTATTGATCAATCAATCAACTATTTATTATTACAATGGATTACGAATCAGGCGAAATTGAGGCGAAATGGAAACAGTATTGGGAAGAAAACGAAGTGTACAAAACTTCTAACGATACTTCAAAGCCAAAGTATTATGTATTGGACATGTTCCCTTATCCATCTGGAGCAGGACTACATGTAGGACATCCACTAGGATATATTGCAAGTGATATTTTTGCACGTTACAAGCGTTTGCAAGGGTACAATGTGTTGCATCCAATGGGGTACGATGCCTTTGGTTTACCAGCCGAGCAATACGCGATTCAAACAGGAGTGCATCCTGCTGTTTCTACGAGTGAGAACATTAGTTTCTATCGCAAACAGCTGGATAACTTAGGCTTTTCCTTTGATTGGAGCCGTTCGGTCAATACTTCTGATCCAACCTATTATAAATGGACGCAGCAGATCTTCTTGAAAATATTTGGTCATTATTATAATAATGAAACCAATAAAGCAAGTTCAATTGAAAGCTTAATCGCTATTTTTGAGCAAGAAGGAAATGGAAACGTTCAAGCTACATCTAGTCAAGAAACGACTTTCTCTGCGGACGAATGGAATGGATACAGCCCTAAAGAGCAAGATGATATTTTGATGAATTATCGTTTGGCGTATCGCAAAGTAGGCTTTGTGAATTGGTGTGAAGAGTTGGGAACTGTTTTGGCAAATGATGAGGTCAAAGATGGTGTTTCAGAACGTGGAGGACATCCTGTTGTGAAAAAACCAATGCGTCAATGGGCTTTGCGTATTACCGCTTATGCCGAACGTTTGTTGGATGGTTTGGAGCAGGTAGAATTCTCGGAAGCCTTGAAAACACAACAACGCAACTGGATTGGACGCTCAGAAGGCGCACAGTTGTTTTTTGATGTATACAATAGCGAGGAGAAAATAGAAGTCTTTACGACTCGTCCAGATACTATTTTTGGAGCAACCTTTATGGTCTTGGCTCCAGAGCATGATTTAGTGGCGCAAATTACAACAGAAGAACAAAAAGAAGCGATAAAAGAATACCAAGCTTATGCCAACAGTCGCTCGGAAAGAGATCGTATGGCAGATGTAAAGACCATTACAGGGGCATTCACGGGAGCTTATGCGGTTAATCCTTTTAATGGGAATCAAGTGCCTGTTTGGATTGCAGATTATGTTTTGATTAGCTATGGAACGGGTGCTATTATGGCGGTTCCTTGTGGAGATGAAAGAGATGAGCGTTTTGCAAATCATTTTGGCTTGGACATTGTACCGGTGATTGACCAATCGGCACATGAAGGTGCTGCTATTGGGGATAAGGTTGGGGTAATGATTAATTCTGGTTTCTTGGATGGACTTCCTGTAACAGAAGCCATTACCAAAGCCATTGAAGAAATCAATGCAAAGCAAATCGGAGAAGGAAAAATCAATTATCGTTTGCGTGATGCTAACTTTAGCCGTCAGCGTTATTGGGGAGAACCCTTTCCAATAAAATATGATGCAGATGGTGTGGCGCATACAGAAACTAATTTGCCTTTGGAATTGCCTACTTTAGATAATTTCAAACCAACGAAAGAAGGAAAAGCGCCTTTGGCTAGGGCAACCGATTGGGTGAAAGTAGGAGATATGACCCGTGAAATTGATACCATGCCTGGTTTTGCAGGTTCTTCTTGGTATTTCTTGCGTTATATGGATCCAACGAATGATGAAGCGCCATTTAGTGCAGAAGCTGTAAATTACTGGCAACAGGTCGATTTGTATGTAGGTGGCGCAGAACATGCGGTCGGGCATTTGATGTACTCTCGTTTTTGGCACAAGTTCATGTTTGATTTGGGCATGGTTCCAACTCGTGAGCCGTACAAAAAATTGGTCAATCAAGGCATGTTGCAAGGTGTTATTGAGTTCTTGTACATGTTGAAGGAAAAACAAGATGGAAAATCTGTCTTTGTTAGTGCCGATAAATTGGCTGAATATGAAGGACAAGAGTTTGCGCAAATTCCTGTGCATATTGATTTCATGACAGATTATGGCAAGCCAGAATCTTATTTGAATGAAGATGGTAGAGCACAATTTAAGGCTTGGAGACCTGATTATAATAGTGCTGTTTTTGTGACAAATGACGCAGGTCAAGTGATTACTAAAAGTGAAGTAGGGAAAATTTCCAAACGTTACTTTAATGTAGTGAATCCTGATGATGTGGTGAGTCAATATGGTACGGACTGTTTCCGTATGTACGAAATGTTCTTGGGTCCATTGGAAGACAGCAAACCTTGGGATACCAAAGGAATCACAGGCGTATCGAAATTCTTGCGCAAGTTTTGGAACTTGTTCCACAACGAAGGGGAATGGATTGTAACCGATGAAAAAGCAAGTCCAGCCGAATTGAAAACCTTGCACACGGCAATCAAAAAGGTGAATCAAGATGTAGCGAATTTCTCTTTTAATACTTGTATTGCACACTTTATGGTGGCAACGAATGAGTTGAAGAAAGCGAATTGTAGCAAACGAGAAATTTTGGAAGTTTTGATCGTATTGATGGCTCCATTTGCACCATTTATTACAGAAGAATTGTGGAGTAAATTAGGACACGAAGGTTCTGTACATGTGAATGGTACGTATCCAGAACATAATGAGAGTTATTTGGTACAAAGTACGATTACGTATCCTGTTTGTATAAAAGGGAAGAAACGTGCGACGATTACTGTTGCGGCAGATGCTACTCAAGATGCCATCGAAAAAGAGGCCTTGGCTGTCGATGAAGTGCAAAAGTGGATTGATGGAAAACCGATTCGTAAGGTAATTGTTGTGCCTAAGCGAATGGTTAATATTGTAATCTAATTGACTACATTTATAAAGATTTTGAGGTGTAGGTACGTTCTGTACTTACACCTTTTTTTTTGAATTTTAATCTTGAAAATGCAACGTATTTATTATCTATTGTTGGGGCTGTTTATGAGTTCTTTTGTTCAAGCGCAAGATTGTGAAAAAGCTTGGATGCATTACGAACGTAGAGTTGAATTGAGCCAAAGAACAGCACAGGAATTTGGCGTAGAAGTGCCGATTGAGAAGATTCAAATTGATTTTCTTGGCGCACCTGTTGGCATTCCTTTTAATTATACGACTAAAGAATACAGTCCTTATAGCGATCATCAGAAATTGGAGAAGGACGGCAATTTATTATTACACAAAGAAGCCAATAGAAGTTTGGAAGATTTGAAAGCAATCGCTCAACAAGTAGGGATTGAATTAAAGTTGAACAATACTTATCGCAGTTACAGTGAACAAAAGCATTTGCACGATAAATTAGGCGGACATCAGGCAGAAAAACCTGGCTATTCTGAGCATCACTTGTGTACAGCAATTGATTTGAAAAACGTTAATAATAAAAAATTTCGTTGGCTGTTACAAAATGCTTTTGCTTTTGGTTGGGTGCCTAGTTATTACTTTAGAGAAGGGACGAAGATCAAAAAGGAGCCTTGGCATTGGCGTTATGTGGGCACATTGGCTGCGAAAAAATTTCGTTGTGCTTGGGAACTGGAAATTAATCGTTGTATTTGGAAATTAAGATAAAGAATGAATCCAACGAATAAAGATAAAACAAA
>CALDEP010000262.1 GCA_937942475.1 uncultured Aureispira sp. | reverse complement strand
CTCAGCTAATTTAGGCATCAAAACCTCCAATTTATTCCAAGTATCCTCAATTAGAGTTACTCGTGTTTTAGGATCTGCTTTACTAATTTGTTTGGACTGGTTTTTAGCTTCTTGAAATTCTTTTCTTAGCTCTTTTATCGTATTGTCGTCAACACTAACATCAGTAGAAGATTCAGAAGTTGTTTCTGTTTCAGATGTCTCAGTATCCTCTTCAGGCATACCTGTTACATCTAAATTTAGCTTAACCTCTTTAAAGAATTCTTGAGCAGTTTCTTTGATATATGCAGCAGTTAGCTTAGTTTTTACAAGATCTAAAGTTACATTTAAAAAACCATCATCTCCTTTTGTAGATGCTACTGTTGTTAATACTACAGTTTTAAATGCTTTTTTAAATGCAGTATCTTTTGAGTTTTTTAGAACGAAATAGGCTAGTCTTGCTTGTTCTAATTTGTTGAAGGGAATAAAAATACACTTTTTCTTTCTTGAAACTATGGTGAATTCCATTATTAACAAACAAGCTTTTGCCTTCTTTACCTTAGCAGGTTTACAATAATCTTTTTTGTAATCGTTAAATTTTAATGCGCTTAATGCTTCAAAATCAAATACTTCCTTTGCCATTGGTGTTATGTTTTTTAGTGTTAATTCTTATGTTATAAACTAGAGTAATACAGAGACCAAAATATCAAATCTTATCCAAGTGTTTTAAGATCTACTCGTTTTAAGATTTCTTTTATTTCAGTTCGAGTCGCCTTCATTTTTTCAACAGTCGCTAAAAGTGACTTTTTTAATTCGACGGTACTTTCTGCTTTACCCTTTAGGGAATGGATTCTAGTTTCTAACTCCTTCCATTGAGGTAAACCAGATTCCAACGTTTTCTTTTGTGAAGAAAAACGATTTTGAGTTTTTTCATCTGTTTGAGGCAATTGCGCCAAAAATAAATGTCCTGCTTTTCTTAGTGCATTCACAAATGCAGCATCTTTATCTGTCGTTTCTCGTTTCTTGTAACGAGGCATGACGTCTTTAACCAATTTTTTAATTCCTCGTTTTAGGTCTTTTGCTTTTGCTATAAGATCCTCTTTTGTAACTAGAGGCTCTACCTTTTTAATAGGTTCCTTATTGTCTACAGCACTTTCAACTTTCGTCGAATCCTGTGCATCGACTATAAGAGGAGCCGTCAACCAATTAATTTTATAAATTTCTTTCCAAGAAGCTCGCTGTATAATTCTTAAATTCTTTAAGATAGCCCCCTTTTTTCCTTTAGATAAGGTTGTATCAGGATAAAGACAAAGTATTTTTTTATTATTTTCCTCCAAAATAAAACAAGACCCAATAGATACTTTTTTTTTGTCAAAACCTTCTTCCCCTTTACACGCAGCTCTAAATAGCTTTTTTTGGGCAGCAGTAGGATTACCTACTACAAATAAATGTTTATCAGCCTCATAGTTTTCACAGAAAAAGTAGTCAGTTGTTTGCTCTACACTTGTTTTGCCTATTAACAACTGTTGCACGCCCTTATAATACATGCTTAAAATGCTTGTATCAAGATTTCTGCTTTTAATTAGATCTGGCTTGAATTTTTTAAGTATTTGAAATGCCACTGTTTTTAATTAGATATGTGTGATGCTGAATTTTTTTAATGGAAATCTTAACATAGGACACCTGCAAAAGGCGGACTTAATAAGTCGGGTAAATTTAAGAAAAAAAAACTGAAAAAACAAACCCTTTTTCTTTTTATCCTTGATTAATACTCAAAAAGCACAAAAAAGAAAGGTGTAAGTAGAAATTCTATTCGACTATAATAAATGCTTTATTAAAATAGAATAAATATTTTGGAGCAATAGGTTTAAATTATAACTGGTTCTTAGTAGTTTTGTGCCTTATTAACTCGATTATCAACAAAAGTAGTGGTTTGATTGTCTTGTATGGTAGACCTACTCTTTTTGAGTGGGTAGGGTTAATCAGTTTCGTTCTTTTACAAGTTGTATACTAATAATATAGTAAGTAGCACCAAGAATTAAAAATGCTAGTTCTTCTAAGACTTTCGGCAAAGATAGAAGCAAAGGAGGTGCAACGGACTTATCAAAAGAACCATTATTTTAATAGAAAACGAGAAGAAATATAGCTTTATGGCAAAAATTCCAATAGACTTAACAAAAGGAGCATTAAAAGAAGTAGAAGTACCAAAGGAGAACGTTATTATTGGTATTGACTTGGGAACAACAAATAGTCTAGTGGCTTATATGCTAGACGGAAAGCCTATTGTTGTGACAGATCATGTTGGTAAAAATGCCTTGGTGCCATCTATTATACATTTTGAAAGTGCCGATTCTGTTATTGTAGGACAGGACGCAATCGAAAAATTAATAACGGATCCAGAAAATACTATCTTTTCAATCAAGCGATTGATGGGCAAATCTTATCAAGACGTTGAGGATTACAAACGATTTTTTTCTTATCAAATTATTGATAATGAGGTAGAAGATAGTTTGGTTAAAATTCGTATCAAAGATAAATTTTATACGCCTATTGAGTTGTCGGCTAAAATTTTGGCACAACTAAAACGACGTATTGAAAAAACCTTAGGGGCAGAAGTCCGTCAAGCCGTCATTACAGTTCCTGCTTATTTTAACGATGCACAACGTCAAGCAACCCGAGATGCTGGTAAATTGGCAGGTTTGGATGTTTTGCGTATTGTCAATGAACCAACTGCGGCTAGTTTGGCTTATGGAATTGGTTTGGATGCAGACGATATTAAAACCGTTGCGGTTTATGATTTGGGAGGAGGAACCTTTGATATTTCTATCCTGAAAATTGAACATGGTATTTTTGAAGTACTATCGACCAATGGAGATACCTTTTTGGGAGGAGATGATTTTGATCGAGCGATTCAAGAACATTGGATGGCAGAACATAATTTTGATACAGATAATAATGCTGCCTTGACACAAGAATTGCGTTTGGCTGCAGAAGCAGCGAAAAAGTCTTTTAGCACTCAAGCTGCTTTTGAAACAACAATCAATGGCATTACTTGTAAGATGACGAAGGTGCAATTTGAAGATTTAGTACAACCTTTGGTACAGCGTACTTTGTCTGCTTGTGATAATGCTTTGAAAGATGCAGAATTGAGCATCAAAGATATTGATGAAGTCATCATGGTGGGTGGTTCTACTCGCATGGATTTGGTACAGCAAACGATTGGGAAGTTCTTTGACAAGGAATTAAACAATACGTTAAATCCCGATGAGGTGGTTGCTATGGGAGCAGCTGTGCAAGCAGATATTTTGGCAGGAAACAACAAAGATATTTTATTGATAGACGTTACGCCATTATCACTAGGAATAGAAACAGTAGGTGGTTTGATGGATACGATTATTTCAAGAAACACGAAAGTGCCCATCAAGGCTGGGCGTCAATACACGACCTCTATAGATGGGCAAAAGAACTTAAAAGTAGCGGTGTTTCAAGGCGAACGTGATTTGGTGGCTGATAACAGAAAATTGGGCGAATTTGTCTTGCGTGGCATTCCTTCTATGGCGGCTGGCATTCCGAAAATTGAAATTCATTTCTTGCTAAATGCCGATGGAATCCTAAAAGTTCGTGCCAAAGAGTTGCGTTCTGGTGTAGAGCAAACGGTAGAAATGCGTTCTCCTTATGGGATTTCGGAAGAGGAAATGGGGCGTATGCTCTTGGAATCTATCCAAAATGCAAAAGGCGATATGGCGGTTCGTGCCTTAATTGAGGCTCGTACAGAAGCTCAAAATGTCGTTTTAGCATCGCATAAGTTTATAAAACAAAATGCAGCTATTCTGACCAAGGATGAAGCAGAAAAGACGATTGAATTGGTTACTGCTTTAGAAGTAGCTTCAAAAGGGGAAGATAAAGATTTGATTCACCAACGAATGGAGGAATTAAATGAGTACAGCACGCCTTTGGCACATCGCGCCTTGGATGCTAATATTGCAGATGCGATGAAAGGGAAGCAATTATAATCTAAATTTTAGATGAAAAATAGAAAAAAAAGGAACTGCTTGCAGTTCCTTTTTTGTTTTGTTGGAAAGATTTATTCAATACTTCGTGTAGAAATCGTATCTATCTGATTATCAGCAAGATGACTTTATAATGTTCGTTAAATTAAAACACTGATAATCAAATAGATGCATAGATGTTTTTTTGCTTTTTCGATAGAAAAACAAAAAATCCACGAAGTATTATTATTCATAGATTATTATAAGAATGGAATACAAAAGAACACTTGTCATTGGAGACATTCATGGGAATCTAAAAGCCTTAGAAAGTGCTTTGGTCAATGCGAGTTATAAGATAGATGAAGATCGAATTATCTGTCTAGGAGACTATATAGATGGTTGGAAAAAGTCCTATGAAGTGGTTGAAAGATTGATTCAATTGGAAGAAGCTTCGCCTTTTGATAATATATTCCTAAAAGGAAATCACGACTATTGGTTTTTGGAGGTGTTGAATAAAAGTTTTGAAAGATTTAGAGTAGATCGCTTTATTACTACAAAACACAGAGATTGGATGTTGAATGGTGGTTTGTCAACTTACCTTTCTTATGTGACAAAAAGCGATGACGAGATTATGCGCCATAAAACACTATTTTTTGACAGCTTGAAAATGTATCATATTGAGGATCAAAAACTATTTGTACATGCAGGATTTGATTATAACATGGGTTTTGAAGCTTGTTTAGACTACGATCAAGATTCCTTTTTATGGGATAGAAGTTTATTTCGAAAAGTGGTGCAATTATGGAATTTAGAAGCATCTGGCGAATTTGTAGACGCTGCGACTAAGAAGATAGATCAGTTTGAGAAAATCTATATTGGGCATACTCCAACTACTAAATATGGATTTCTGACCCCTCAAGTAATGGGAAATGTTATAAATGTAGATCAAGGATGTAAAAAGAGGGGTGTTTTGAGCATCTGGGTAGTGGAAGAAGGAACATTCTTTCAGAGTACTAATTAGAATCAAGGGCAGCGGTTCTCACGATATAGAAATATATATTTACTAATTGCTTATTATGTGATTATCAAATGAATACCACTGCTTTTAAATGGGTGTGATGTAGATTGGGTAATGGCTTCTGCGAAGAATACGCCCGTACTTGGCGAGCGCAGCATTCGCCAAGTACAGTATTCGAGCAGTAAAAGCCATCCAATCGTAATCCAAACCCTAGATTTTGGTTCTTTTAGCAATGAAAAGAACAAATAGTAAAACTAAAGCTACAACCCTTTGATTACTTA
>CALDEP010000261.1 GCA_937942475.1 uncultured Aureispira sp. | reverse complement strand
ATCTCTAAGGGCATCGCCCTGACACCATCTCTAAGGGCATCGCCCTGACATCATCTCTAAGGGCATCGCCCTGACACCATCTCTAAGGGCATCGCCCTGACACCATCTCTAAGGGCATCGCCCTGGCACCACCTCTAAGAGCATCGCTCTGACACCCTTTATCCGAAAAAAGAACATCTGAATATAAAATAATGAATACCTACTCTTCTTATCTTGATACTGCTATGAAAGTTACGTAATATTAGTTCCTAAAACGATTTCCAAAGACGCTTGCCATCCAAACTATCAAAAATTTGCAAGTGCTTGCCTTTTGTTTCATAACCTTCCAAGATGATTTTGTCTTTATAAGCACCCAACCAAACCGTATTAAAATAAGCACTAGTAGCATTGCCACCCAAAGAAGCAACCTCCGCTTCCCATTTTAAAGTTTGAGTGGATAGATCAATCGCCAATAAGTGCACCTCTGGAGATCTACCATTATAGGCAACCAAAACCAATGTTTTGTCTAGTACCAAGCTTTCAATATGCGTGCTGTTCTTAAAACAAGGATTTTTTAATTCAAAATTATCACTAATATAAGTCACATTAATACTGCTCTTGGTTTTGTTCAATTGGATAAAACCATGTACATCCATATCCATTTCGGCATCTCTAATAATTCCGACAGAAGAAAAATCGAATTTGGAAATACTGCCATCTAAGGTGTTTAAAACAACCGTTTTAGGAATTCGATCAACATAAGAGGCAAAGATCACATTGTTGGCAGTGTGCGTGAGATAGCCCAAATAAGGCAGGTGATAGGTCAATTCGTTGTGTTGTACAAATTCGCTGTGTGTGATTTGTACGCCAAAAAGTTCCTTACCTGTTTTGTCATATTTGTAAACCATATAGCCATTGTCTTCTTTGAGTGGTTTGATGAAAATGACCCCATTCATGGCTTCTAATAATAAACTACGTCCTTGTACGGGCAATCCTTTTTCTTTGTTGGGAAGTGGTACAGTAGCTTTGGTTTCTAGGTTTTTGAGTAATAAACTGTTGTCTGTCAAGGCCTCGAATAACATGCCTTGATAAGCTAATTTATCCACTGCTAAGCCTTTGTATCGAACAGCATATTTACTTTTTGTTTTGAATGATTCAGACAATTCATCTTGTGAAGTAGCATATTCTAAGGTCTCTAAATTGAAAACTTTATGATCAAAAGGATAGGCTTGGAAGGTCGCATCTTTGGTTGCATCTTGTGCAAAAAGGGGCGAGCCTAAAAGAATAAATAGAAAGAATAGATTTATATGTTGTCTCATGTTATTTATAATTCAATTAATAATTCTGGACGGTATTCAAAATGCATGGTATCATAATGGTACCATTTTCCACCCCAAATAAAGCCATTCTGCTCAAATATTTGTACAATTTTTAGAGGAATTTTGTTTTTATAAGTAATTGCACGTTTTCCATCCTCCATTTTGTCTTCCACTGCCCAACGCCAATAATTAGAGTACTTTACATTAATATCTATTGTCATGCCAAAACTATGGGTACTCAAACGATCTGTTCCTGCAATTTTGCGCCAGTTGAAGCTGCCGCCAACATTTTCCAAGTATTTTTTTAGTTCAGGGTATTCCGAAAGTTCCTTGGCAATTTGAGCTAGTTTTTTATCAATGGAATTAATTTTGGTAACCAATAACTTAGAGCCTAAAAAGTCAATTTCAACCAGATTTTTCCGAACAGCTTCTTTGTTTTGACCGTACATTTTTAGAAAAAAGGCTTCTACTCGAATCCGTCCAGGATCATTGTTCCGACTAGGAATAGGATAGTCTAGTCCTTTGGGATAAGGCATCGAAAGTTGATCTTCTAAATCAGGTTGATTGAGCAACATTTGAAAGGTCTTATCTATATTATTAATAGAATCTTGATAAACCATGGTGTCGCCATCTGACCAAATTAAACAGGTAGCATTTGCTTTGAAATGCTGTTGAGGATAAGCTGCTATTAGCTTTTGCAAACCTATTGGGATGGTTACCACAGGAATTGGGGGAGCAGAACTATCGACCTGACTATTAGGGCTGTTCGTATTGTAATCTGTTGATTGCTCTTGAGCATTACAAGCAAAAAAAAGACTTAAACCAATACTCCATAACACAAAACCTTGTAGCTGTATTTTCATAACTCAAAATATAAAAGATATAGGACTTTAAGGAAAAATTAGGAAACAAACACACCAAAAATAAATGGACTTGCATCTAAGGAGATATAGGTTTTGGTTCAAGCCCCATTGTATTTTTATATAGACCAAAATTTACTTACCCAACAAATTCCATGTTTAATACTAAAGTATTTTAAGACCGATTATCAAAAAGTAATCCATTTAATTTTAGTATTCCTTCACAGCACTAAACACAAGAAACTATGTATCGATATTTTATGATAAGCCTGTTCTTTTTGGCTTTTATTACAACTAGTAATGCACAGATGACAGGAAGCCTTCAAGGGCAAGTTATAGATGTTACAAACGACGAAGGTTTGCCTTTTGCTAACGTCCATTTAGAAAAAAATGATAGTATTTACTTTACTATGCAAACTGATTTTGATGGGAATTATAATTTCTCAAACGTGCCTGTTACGACTTGGGATATAGAGGTGTCTTATGTAGGATTCCCGACATCAAAAATAGAAGGTGTTGTGATCAAATTAGGAGAAGTTGTATCCTTAAATATCGAAATGGATGGAGGTAGTGATGCTCTTCATTCAGAAGAAATAGTGGTACAAGCTTATCGCATTCCTTTGATAGAACAAGAAGCCACTCCTGGTGGACAAACCTTGACAGCAGCGGATATTAAACATTTAGCAACACGAAGTGTAACAAGTATTACAGCGACTACCGCAGGTGTAAATCAAGCCGATCATGGGGAAGCCGTTTCTAGTAATGGTTCAAGAAGTTCCAGTAATCGCAGTATGATAGATGGTTCAAAACGTAGGTCGCTGAGCAAAAAAGGGCGCAAATCTAAGTCCAAATTAGGCACAACAGCGAATGCTTATCCTAGTCCAGCTCCTTCTTTGAGGACTACACAAGAAAGAGAAAAAACAAATGCTTCCGCTTATGGTATCCATTCAGTAGAAAAGCCTAGTAATGAAGAATATGGAACTTTTGTGGAGAATAAATACATCGCTGTTCAGGACGAAGCTCTATCGACCTTTTCGATTGATGTAGATCGAGCGTCTTATTCTAATATTCGTCGTCATTTGAATCAAATGCAGCAGCCACCAAAAGATGCGATTAGAATAGAAGAAATGGTGAATTATTTTAATTATAACTATCCACAACCAACCGATGAGCATCCTTTTTTGGTAGAAACAGAGGTTTCTGATTGCCCTTGGAACAAAGAAGCAAAGTTGGTGCAGATTGGTTTGCAAGGCAAAAAAATAGATTTAGAAAATGCGCCAATTAGCAATTTAGTGTTCTTGATTGATGTGTCTGGTTCGATGTCTTATGCTAATAAATTGCCTTTGTTGAAAGAATCTTTGACCTTGTTAATTAACAATATGAGAGCCAAAGATAAAATGGCAATGGTCGTATATGCAGGAGCAGCGGGCTTAATTCAAGCTTCTACGAGTGATAAAAATAAATTATTAGAAGCCTTAGATAAATTGCAAGCTGGAGGTTCTACAGCAGGCGGGGCAGGAATAGAATTAGCGTACAAAATAGCGAAAAAAAACTTGGTTTCTGATGGTAATAATCGAGTTATTATAGCAACGGATGGCGATTTTAATGTTGGAGGTTCTTCTACAACAGATTTGGAAAAATTGATTGTAGAGAAAAGAAAAGACGATATTTTCTTGACAGTATTAGGTTATGGAATGGGAAATTATAAGGATGATAGAATGGAGGTTTTAGCAGACAAAGGCAATGGAAACTATGCTTATATTGATAATATCAAAGAGGCTAAGAAAACTTTGGTAAAAGAAATGGGCGGAACCTTGTACACCATTGCAAAAGATGTAAAACTTCAAATTGAATTTAATCCTGTACAAGTAAAATCTTATCGTTTGGTTGGCTATGAAAATCGTTTGTTGAATAAGGAAGATTTTAATGACGATACCAAAGATGCTGGAGAGTTGGGCGCAGGACATACGGTGACGGCTTTATATGAAATTATCTTGTCTGATAATTATAAAGAAAGTAAAAAAGAAAAAAATGTAGACGACCTGGTGTACCAAAAAAATAGAGCAACCGCTTTAGCTCAAAATAGCAAGGATTTGATGACCATAAAATTGCGTTACAAAGAGCCAAAAGGCACCAAAAGTATTTTAATGGCATTGCCTGTTGCCAAAGATATCAAGCCAATTAGTGCGGCTTCGGAAAACTTCCGTTTTGCAACGGCTGTAGCAGGTTTTGGAATGTTGTTAAGAGATTCTGAATTTTCAAAAGAATTGACCTATGATGCTGTTTTGGAATTGGCAAATGGAGCGAAGGGAACGGATACAGAAGGCTACCGAAAAGAGTTTATTGGAATGGTCAAAAATGTTCGCTCAATGTCTGCTCAAGCAAATAAAGCACAAGCAGGGAAATAAGTTATAACTTAAATAGAATGAAACAAATTCAAATAGTATTCTGTTTGCTAATTTTAATTTCCTGTAATGAAACCGTTGAGAACAAGTCAAATTCTGAAAGCCAAAAGAATCAAGATAGTTCAATCATCGGAGCAATTCATCAAATTCGCTTTACCGACATTATTCCAGAAAACACCTCGGATAGTTTAAAAACGGAAATTATCAAACAGTTGGTTAATGATATAGATATTGACACATTACTTATGCATAAGGTAATTTCTGACTCATTAAATTCTGATGTCTATGTATTTTATCGAAATGATACTATGGTGAAAATTGGTCAGCGACATATGTCTTACTATTTTCTAAAAGACAGATTAATATTAGCTCGATATAGATGCATTTTCAATCAACACACGGGTAGATGTGATCCCGTTAGTGCGTTTAGTGACTTCTATTTCTACAACAAGAAGGTGATTAATCAAACGCACGATATAAGGATTAAATATCCTTATGGAGGTTGTGGTTGCAGGGATTTATCACCCTATGAAAAAAAAGATAATATTGCAAAATATGAGACGATTACAACAACTGAAATTAATAGATTAAAAGAGCTAATAAAAACCGCTAAGTGGCTTGACCACTAGCACTACTTAAATTTAGCTAAATAAGCACCTAAGAAAAAAAAGCGTTTTATTGGTTATGTTCGTTAAAGAGTCCTTCTAGATTTTCTAGTAGGGCTCTTTTTTTTGAATATCAAGTCTCGTCCCAAAATAAAATGACAGGTGATTCTAACATGCGTTGAATTTTAAGTATATTCGCAGATTAATTTTTTAGAATAGTTTGTTTTATTTTTAATGAATTATTTTTTTGTAGAAAATACTAAATTATGGCATCAAATAGACCACGTAGGCACAAAGAAGGAGAAGAAGCTAAGCCCGAAAAAAGTGTTAAAGGTAAATTAAACAACATAGAACTCTTTGGAATTGGGTTGTTTTGTGTGGCGTTTTTATTATATGGAATTTCTAAATGTGGAAAAGAACCTGTGGCAGAAGTGCCTCCAGGACCTGTGGTTACAGAGGAAGTCGTTGATTCTAGTGCTACAGCAGGA
Organism: uncultured Aureispira sp.; assembly: GCA_937942475.1. Taxonomy (GTDB): domain Bacteria; phylum Bacteroidota; class Bacteroidia; order Chitinophagales; family Saprospiraceae; genus Aureispira. The sequence continues at coordinate 8,648 of CALDEP010000261.1, read as the reverse complement.
GCAGGAAGGGATGAAAATGCAAGTTCGTTTACAGGAACAGGATCTGAGAATGGAAATAGCGAAAATAATGCAGCGCCAACAGCACCAACGGAGAATACCGTAAAAGGTGGTGCGACTCGCAAATTATATGTTATTATAGATAGTTTAAGAGTCCGTCAAGCGCCTAATTTAGGTGGAGAATTAGTGACTTACTTAAAATATGGAGAAGAAATAACGGACTTAGGAGAACGGACTGTCTTAGAAAAACTTCGTGTTTCACCTGATGAGGTCAGAACGGCTCCTTGGATTAAGATAAAAAATAAAAATGGTCAAGTAGGATGGGCGTTTGGTGCTTATTTGCAATTTTACCCTGTTGCTACGACTACAAATGTCCCTGCGGACAATTAAACTGTTTTTTTTTAATGATCTATTGACATGGAAAAGAAAAAGGGAAACTACACTCTGATTCCAGCTACAAACGCTTATACTAAGGTAATGAAACGCTTGGTATTTGATGTTTTGGTAGAGTATGGATTAGAGCCAGGGGCAATTGATTTTTGCTTAGATGATGTAGAAAAACATTATTTTGAACGAGGCGGTTATTTTGTTGTCATTTTAGATGAAAATGCTACTATTGTTGGTACTGGAGGTTTGTATCCATTGGAAAATGGAAGTTTGGAGCTCCGTAAAATGTACCTTTTGTCAGCACATAGAGGAAAGGGTTTAGGGCAATGGATGTTAACAACATTATTAGAAAAAGCTAGAGCATTAGGCTTTGAACGAGTTGAACTGGATACAGCAAGTGTCTTAAAAGAAGCCATTTCTTTGTATAAAAAGAATGGTTTTCAGTCGTTTGAATCCGATCATATTGTGGCACGCTGTGATCAAGCTTATGAATTGATATTGTAATAGAGAATGAGAATATACAAAGATTTAAATAATTTACCAGCGTTTAAGAATGCGGTCTTAACGATTGGTTCTTTTGATGGCGTACACATTGGGCATCAACAAATCATTCAACAGATCAATGATTTGGCAAGCTCCATTGATGGAGAATCTGTCTTGATTACTTTCGATCCTCATCCTAGATTTGTGGTTGGAAAAAAACAAGGCGATCTAAAGTTGCTCAATACCTTGGAGGAAAAAGCCAATTTGTTGGAGCAATGTGCCGTTGATGTTTTGGTAGTGGTTCCTTTTTCTAAAGCCTTTGCTAGTCAAAGTCCAGATGCCTATATTCAGGATTTTTTGGTGGCTCATTTTCAGCCTAAAATTATTGCCATTGGTTATGATCATAAATTTGGTAAAAATCGAGTTGGAGATATTTCTTATTTGAAAAAATTCGAAGACAAGCATGATTTTAAGGTCGTTGAAATTTCCAAACAAGAAGTAGCGGACATTGCCGTTAGCTCCACAAAAGTACGGAATGCTTTGATGGAAGGAGATGTCGAGAGCGCAGAACAATTATTGGGGCATCCTTTTGGTATTACAGGAATTGTCGCCAAAGGACTCCAGATTGGAACAACCATTGGTTATCCTACCGCAAATATAGAAGTCCAACATCCTTATAAATTGGTTCCTCCTGAAGGAATTTATGCTGTTTGGGTTGATTATGAAGCCCGTCGTTATCAGGGCATGTTGTACATTGGAAATCGACCTACAATTGATCAAAATTTGAAACAAACGATTGAAGTAAATATTTTTGATTTTAACCAAGATATTTATGGAAAGGAATTGAAAGTAGAATTCATAGAATACCTTCGTGGTGATGTGAAATTTACGACAATAGAAGCGCTAAAAGATCAATTGTCCAAGGACAAGCAGGCAGCTTTAAAGGTGTTTGAAGCTAGAAAAAATAATAAATTATGACAATGATGCCTTCGCCTACTTTTCCAAAAGTAGCTATTGTGATTTTGAATTACAATGGAATGAAAGAAAATTTTTTAGCTCGATTCTTGCCTTCTGTTTACGCTTCTATTTATCCCAATCTAGTATTGTATGTTGCTGATAATAAGTCTACTGATAATTCTGTAGCCTATCTAAAAAGCGAAGGTTTTCAAGCACATACTGACAAGAATCCACAGACACATGATTTTCCAAGGTACTTAATTGAAATGGATGAAAACCACTGGTTTGCTGGTGGTTATAATCGAGCCTTGAAGTATGTGGAAGCCGATTATTATATTCTCCTAAATTCAGATGTAAAAGTTGCGCCAAATTGGATTCAACCCATTGTTGATTTAATGGAAAAAGATGCTCAAATAGGCGCTTGCCAACCTAAAATACGCATGGAAGCAGTGCCTTATTTGTTTGAACATGCGGGCGCTTCTGGCGGCTATATGGACAAATGGGGCTATCCATTTTGTAGAGGACGAATTTTTACCAAAGTGGAAGAGGATAGAGGACAATACGATGATATTCAAGAAGTGTTTTGGGCAACAGGAGCAGCTTTGTTTATTCGAAAAGAATTGTTTCATAATCTAGGTGGCTTTGATGAAGATTACAAAGCACACATGGAAGAAATTGATTTGTGCTGGCGCCTAAAACGAGCCAATTATAAAATAATGGTTTGTCCTCAATCGGTCGTTTGGCATGTTGGGGGAGGGACTTTGCCACAGCACAGCCCTCAAAAAGCGTTTTTGAATTTTAGAAATAGTTTGTCTACTGTATTCAAAAATGAAGCAGGGAATAAAGCCTACAAAATTGTTTTTATTCGATTGTTGTTGGATGCTGTCGCAGGTCTTCGATTTTTGCTAAATGGAGAATTTGCTAATATCTGGGCAATTATCCGAGCACATTGGTCTTTCTTTACTCAATTTGGAAAGAACAAACGCAAGCGTAAAGAGACGGCTGAACGGGTTGCCAAATATTGCTATGAAGAACCTAAGTATAGAAAGGCAGGTGTTTATCCTAAGAGCATTGTTTGGCAGCATTTTGTAAAAGGAAAACAGACCTTCAATGACTTGGAATTATAATTTGGGGTTTCGCTACAACAATACTTCGTGTAGAACCCGAAGGCTCAACGCAGTTAAATCGTATCTATTTGATTATCAGAAAAGTAGACTCTTAGTAGTCGTTGCGTTAAAATATTGATAATCAAATAGATGCATAGATTTTTTTTGCTTTTTCGATAGAACCTGAAGGCTCAGCGTAGCTAAAAACAAAAAATCCACGACCACGAACTCTAAGCAAAGCGCTCATGAGCATAGCGAATAAGTAGCAGCGCAGCTAAGTATTACTACAACATAAATCAAAATATTTTTTTTAACCTTTTTCTTTAAAATAAACGTAACTTAAAAATTGAAATATAAAATTTCAAACCCCCATAAATTAAAACAAAGAAACAAACGCTTTGAAATTGTAGATTTCTTAAAAGGCTATTCAATATTTGCGACAATGACATTTCATTATTGCAGGCATTTAAACATTTCAAATCCTTTTGGTGGAATCGTATCTGTTGGAGGGACAGGCGTTCATCTCTTTATCGTTCTTTCTGGATTTGGATTGTACTACTCTTATGTTAGAAAACCCTTGCCTTATTTACTTTTTTTGAGAAAACGAATTTTAAAAGTTTATATACCTTACATTTTTATAGTATTAATGTCGGCATTAATTTCTGTTTTTATCCCCGTTTACCAAAATTCATTATACGCCTTAGGAGGGCACATTTTTTTGTATAAAATGTTTGATGAAAGCATTATTGGATCTTATGGTTATTCGCTATGGTTTATTTCCATGATCCTACAATTCTATTTTACATTTCACTTGATGGTTTGGCTTAAATCCAAATTGAAAAATAGATATTTCTTAATATCAGGCTTGTTTATTAGCTTTAGTTGGGCAATTTTAGTTATTCTAATGAATAAAGAAGGGCAACGGATTTGGAATAGCTTTTTTCTACAATATTTCTGGGAATTTTCATTGGGGATGGTCATTGCAGAGAAAATATTTGAAAATGAGGACTTGTTGAATAAAAAAACAAATCAGTTATTTTTATTGACAGTAGGAGCGATAAGTTCCATCTTATGTGGTGTATTAGCCTTAAAAGCTGGAGATGCAGGAAGGTTGTTTAATGATTTTTTCGCCTTAATTGGTTCTGCTTTTTTAGTCGTTTTTCTGTATAATCTAAAAATAGAATCGATCAATACATTCTTTTTATTTATTGGGAAGATCTCAACCTCTGTTTACTTATTGCACATTCCAGTTATATTAACAATATCCACTTTATATAATGACTTGAATCCTATTTATATTGTCATGCTTTCCTTTATGATTGTGATTCCCGCCTCTTTTTTATATCAAAAAATGATAACGGCTTACTTTAAAATGACGAAATTGTAGCCTTATATAAAGCGGTAAAAATGAAGTAAACGAAGAAGCTTCTACATCTAAAGAGTAGAGATTATCACAAAACAAAGGTTCAGCGCAGCTAATATCGCCTTTATCTAAACCCTATTTGTGATAATCTCTATTTAAGTAGGTAGCTTAATTAGATTACGTTACAATTATTTGGAAGGAAGTATTAATACTTGGTACCAAAAGTCATGCTGTAAATTTTATTGTCCGCAGAAACAACATATAATTGATCTCCTTTTTCTATAAAAGGAACATCCTTGATTTTAAGATTCATTTCCCATTTTATCTGGCTAGTCCAGTTGTCTCCATCAAACCATAAATGATCTAAAGCTCGATCTGCATTTCTAAAGAAAATAAAGTCAGCATTGTCGGTAATATGTAATTCGCTATCTAGACCATAAAAATTTGGATCCAATGAACGATCGATCCACCCTTGATCGTAGTAATTTAAATGAATTTGATTATTGCTTCTTCTAGAGTAGAGTTTATTAAATTTATCAATCTGAATATCTCCATAGAAATTAACTATGCCACTAGTAGTCTCTGGTATAAAACTATGATTCCATGTACTTCCACTTCTCCAATAATTCTGTATTGCTCCTCCTGAATCTCTATAGAAGACATTGTTACCATGATTGGCAACCACAAAATTACGATCTACATTACTGGGAGCACTTGCATTTAGAGTGACATTTTGCCATCCATTATCATACTCAAAATAATGAACCCTTTTATCCGTTCCTTTATAGTAAATTTTACCATTCGTATGAACGGTAATATTACCCGCAACATTATTAACTTGATTATTTAATGCTCCAACATTCCATGAACCGCCACTTTTCCAATAATTATACATTTTACCGTCAGTGCCTCTATAAAAAATATTGTAGCCACTATTAGAGAAGTGAATTTCACCTTCGACATTGGCAGGAGCATTAGCTACTAACTGGACGTTTTTCCAACCATTATCATAATAGAATTTATGGATTCGCTTATCTGTTCCTCGGTAGTAAATTTGACCACTTTTATGAACAGTAAGACTTCCTGCAACGTTTGTTACACTTGGATCTAACTGACCTTGTTGCCAAGTCTGTCCACTTTTCCAGTAATTATAAAGCCTATTATTGTCACCAAGGCAATATATATTATTACCAGATGGGCTTATTGCGGTTTCAGTAATTTGATAAGACCCTACATTTCCTTGTGTAAGAGGAGTCAATTTTAATAATGTTGTCTCTTCATTCCATATATCTTTAATGGTTTCTTCTAGATCATAACCATTGTTTGAAGAGGAAGCATTCAAATTGGGAAATCCATCATTATTAACGTCGGGATTAAGAAGAACTGTACTTGGAGTATTTGAGAAATAGGTTGGCGATGAACCTGTTGAGTCAATTGTAAGTCTTCTTATGCCTGGCATTTGAAAGTGTGCTACATAAGGGAAGTAGTTTAGTTGAGAATAAGCATACTGTAACCAGTATTTTCTGAACTTAGTGGATTGAAGCGCAAACCATGTAATTTCGTCATAGCCCCAATTATACAATTGATTTGGATGACCAGGACCTGTTAGCTGCCCTGGGGAATTAGAAATCCCATAGTCATCTAATTCAAGTAAGTAGGGCAATACATCAGCTTGCCAGCCCATAAAGGTTTGACCACCAAGTGCTATGTTACTAAGGGTGTTGCCATATAGACTAGTATTGGAATTAAGGTTACAACCTTTATTTCCTTGTGTTTCAGAGGTTTCAAGCAGTTTAATAGGATTTGAGTGAAAGTCAAATAATAACTGATTGGTATTGTTGTAATACGCTCCTCGTGTGTGCGCATCTAATAAAACAAAGTTAGAGCCTGGCTTTGATGCGGCATATTGTCGGATTTTGGATAGTAAATCCCAAGTCTCCTGATTAAGATAATCATTAGTGGTTATTTCACTAAATCCTCCTAAATGAATGGCTTGAAATCCTGCATCAATATATTTTCTAGCACGATAATAAAACCACATTTTAGCCTGTGGTTTATTCAGGTCAGGGTTGCGATTACCAGATGTTGCCCAATAATCATATACAATTTCAGTAAATTCAAAATGTTCTGGAGTACTTGGTGTAGGGTATCCAAATGCAGTATAAGCCCATGAGGGAATTTGAATAGGAGTTACTGAAGCACTCACATTTTGGTGGACGAAGTTAGGAATTGCTGCTTGAACAATAATACTGGAATCTATTGCATGAATATCGTTAACAGTTTGTTGCGCTCTTATAAAGTGATTGGTATCATCTGTTGGGTCGCCCGATAATAATGCAGCTTTCCCAATAAATTTAGGTCGAATATTATCAACCATTCTAAGTACATCAGTATAGATGTTTTGAGTCGCTGTGATTTTTAAATCCGCAAGGTTTTCTAAGGTAATAGAACGAGCTAAATAAGATTCAAGCTCTTGTTGTGACATGGTGTATTGAGGCATATTTTATGTTAAAGTGTTTAATAAATGGAATGATTTTCAATTCTAATATAGGGCAATACCTAGGAGAATACAATAGCTAATTGATGAACTGTTGATCTGAGTTGATGAACTGTTAGTTGGAGTAGTGTAAGTAAGTAGTTCTAGTAAATGAGCTGTCTTTTTAGTTGTAGCAATTAATAACTGAAACAGAAGAACATATGTTTTTTTAATAAAAAAAGACCGCCCAAAGGCAGTCTAAAGTATAAGGCGGTGTACTATTTTACTTACTCACAGAGCATTCAACATTAAAACAGTTCTTAAATAAGTAACAACGAGTTTTAACACTGAAAAAAAGGTTATTCGCAGGCTCATGAGAGAGTTCTTGCGTAACATCAGTTATTAAGTCAACATATCAGGCGTAGGTTCATTATAAAACTGCCTAGCCCAAAGGCGATAAAAGCCAATAGGACCATCGCCAGGAGCCAAATGCGTTCGAATAAGGTACTTTTTGTTTTCCCATATTTTGAAATCTTGATAAACATCGGTTTTATATTCTCGAATCACCTGTTTAGAGATCAGGTAACTCAATAGTGATTTTGGGAACACACTTAACAAAGGATTGATACGTCCTGGATGCGTAATTTTCTTTAAAGAAGAAGCAATTCTTAGAATGATTCGATCTCCATCAGTAGGTGTTGGGAGGACAAAATGCCTTGTTTCCAAACCATAAGGACTCGTTTTGGCTTCTACAAAAGAATAGCCCAAACCGTAAACATGTGGCGTGAATTCTATCTGAATGGGTTTGAAATTTTTGCCTAAAAAGCTATGGCGTTCCATGCCATATTTGGCAGACAAATAAGGACCATCTGTAAAAGGTTCTTCTATAATGGCGACTTTATTATAACCATGAATTTCTGAGAAATGCCCAATATCTACGCTATTTTCGCTCGTTTCTTGTGGGTGGCTACGCAATTCCCATTCTACCCACTCAAAAGGCATCCAGCCTTCAACATCAATCGCTGGAACATTCCATTCAGGTGCTTTTCCTTCTGAGTCATAATAAGCTAAAATAACACCATTTACTTCATTGACAGGAAAAACAGTTGCTTTTGCTTTAGAGGGCGGTGTGGTGCCATAACCTGTTTTGGTGCATTTGCCATTTGTGTCAAATTCAAAGCTGTGAAATGGGCAACGAACACATTCTCCTTGCACACTACCACCAAAACCAAAATGTGCGCCCATGTGTGGACAATAAGCATCCATGACACAAGCCGCTCCACTTTCTGTCCGAAAAACAACAATATCTTGCCCCATAAATTTCTTAGTGACAAGTTGGCTCTTTTTTAGTTTCTTGGATATTTCTACAACATACCAACCATTTGGGAATGGGGGTAAAACGGTCTCTTTTGATATCATTGTTAAGTGATTAGTAGCGTAAGAAAATAGAAGTATAAATAATACAATTAATTTTTAATATTTGTTCAAACAAACAGTTTATCTTTTTGGTTAATGCCTAGTGAAAGCTGGTTGAAGATGAAATGATTCATCTGACTAATAAGGCTTTGTTTGCCTTGAATACTAACTTTGAAGCTTAAAGAATGCCATCCAAATCAGGTGGCAGCAATTTCTGAACCTCTTCATCTGGGGTATCAATAGGAACTTCGACCTTAAAAACATCTGCCTCAATACGTTCCCCAATGTGGTTGATGCAATAAGTCTCGCCATTTTTGATGACTTGAGCAATACCATTCTGAAAATGACTGACATAGTTATAATGAAAAGGAATTACTTCGTTCCCTTCGATATCAATAAATCCCCAACGTTCCCATTTTTTTACGCCCGCTAAATTCTCACTAAAATTATAAGCAGCCGTATA
>CALDEP010000260.1 GCA_937942475.1 uncultured Aureispira sp. | reverse complement strand
GTGAACAAGTGTTGCTAAATATTTTTGAGGATGAAAGTTTTAAAAAATGAGTAGTGTAACGGGTTACACGTCCGATTTTTTTGAAATTTTCAGACCAAAAAGATGACGCAAAACGTTCATTTTATTTATTGAACATTCCTTATATAGTTTTTTTATCAAATTTTGATGTGAACTATATTATAACCTCTTGGTAATGAATAGTAAGATAGAAAAGAGTTTTGGCTTGGTTTTAATAATTTGTTGCTGTCTTTTTGTAGACAGTTTTGGTCAAAGTACTACCATAGAACAACAAGTTATTAGAGGGTATGTAGTCGACAGAACAACTCAAAATGGGCTTGCAGGTGCTTTTGTATTGCTCCTGAACCACTCGCCAAGAATAACTGCCATTACAGATGAAAATGGCAGCTTTGAATTAAAGGGCGTTCCTGTTGGTCGTCAACGTATTCGGGTGGAACATAAAGGGTATTATGAGACCTTGCAAGAAGCATTGGTTGTAGCAGGAAAGCAAACGATTGCAAGTGTTCCAATGGATGAAGAATTGGAGAGCTTTGCAACGGTAGAGGCAGATCGTAGTACGGTTAAAGATAAGGGGCGATTTCGCAACGAGAAAATGGATGCGATAGACGAAATGAATCCCATTAGTACAAGAGCATTTAATGTAGAGGATATTTCCAAGTATGTAGGAGGGTTTAACGATCCTGCTCGAATTGTTACTAATTTTCCTGGAATTTTTAACATAGATGATGGTCAAAACTACATGGTCTCAAGAGGAAACAGTCCTTATGGAATGCAATGGATGATTGAAGGCGTTCCAGTAGAGAACCCGAATCATTTGGCAACGATGGGAAACACAGGTGCTATATTTCCATTGTTAAATACCAATTTATTAGATAATTCTGATTTTGTAAATGGTGCCTTAGCGGCTCAATATTCGAATGCTTATGCTGGAATTTTTGATGTTAATCTAAAAAAAGGGAATAACAGAGAACATGAATTTCAGGTGCAATTGAGTTCTTTTGGTCTTGATGTCATGGCAGAAGGTCCTTTTAAGAAAGGAGGTGCTTCTTATGCTATTGCTGCTCGAACAGGCATTTTTGAGTTGATTCAACTGGTTGGTTTGGATATTGGTTCTAATGCGATTCCTCATTATTACGATCTTAATTTTAAAATAGAAATTCCAACAAAAAAAGCAGGGACTTTTTCAGTTTTTGGAATAGGAGGACTTTCAGACGTTGCTATATTAGAAGAAGGAAGGGATACAAATGATATTTATGGAGAACAAGGAATTGATGTCTATGTGAATGCTAATTTGGGTTTGCTGGGCATCAAACACCAAATATTTCTTGACAAGCAGACTTCTGTAAAAACAACGCTTTCTTATTTGTTAGAAGATTATAAATCAAGAAGAGACACGATTTATCCAGATTCGACCATACCTTATTTTGCCGTCAAAAACTTTCGTCAACGAATTGGTTTGTCTAGTATTCTTAACAAAAAAATCACGCCTAAATTTACCATTCGAACAGGCGTACATGCCTACCTACATTTTATATCTATATGGGATCGCTGGTTGCAACGCAATGAAAACCATTCTCAGGCGGAGGAGATACAACTCTTTGTCAGTGGATTTTTTCAGATGCAATACAAGTTTTCCGAGCGACTGGTTGCAACTTTAGGCGTCCAAGGGATGTATTGGACCTTAAATAAGAACTCTTGGGCGGTAGAGCCTAGACTTGCCATTAACTGGTACATTGCTGCACGGCACAAATTGAGTTTAGGTTATGGTTGGCATAGCAAAATTCAATCCTTTACGATGTCCTTTTTTGTGAAGCAAAAGCCTGATGGAAGTTATGATGCTAGTAATCGAGCACTAGAACCTACAAGAAGTCATCATTTGGTGCTTTCTTACGATGCTTATCTGACCAAATATTGGGGCTTGCGTGCCAATATATATGCTTTGTATAATACCAATATTCCTGTTTTAAAGACTCCAAGTAGCATGTCTATAGCCAATCATGGTGCGTTTTCAATTTACCCTGAATTGGTTGGTTGGCAAAGTACAGGAGAAGGCTTTGGTTATGGAGCAGAATTGTCGATTGAAAAGTTCTTTAGTAAAGGTTATTATGGCTTGCTTTCAGGAGCCTATCAACGCTCTTTTTACAAAGGTAGTGACGAAATTTGGCGCAACAGTGCCTTTGATGTAGAGTATATAGCGACGATGGTTGTTGGCAAAGAGTTTAAAATTGGCAAGCAAAAGCGAAATATATTTTATGCTGACGTTCGATTTAATGTACATGGAGGATTGCCTTATACCCCGATTAGTTTAGAGGCCTCTAGAACAGCAGGTGAAGCTGTATTTCTTGTAGATCAAGCTTATTCTGAACGAATGGGAATGTACAAGCGAATTGATTTGCGCATTGGGGCACGATTTAATCATCGAAAAAAACGTATTTCACACCATATTTATATTGAAATATTAAACGTGACCAACTTTAGGAATGATTTGCAAGTGGTTTACAATCCACAAAGCGAAACAATTGAACGACTAAAACAGTTTGGGATCTTTCCGAATATTTATTATCAAATTCGTTTTTAAATTAAGGAGTTATTTATAATTAAGTATTCATTTAATATGAATTGTAAATCAGCAGATTTACCTCATTGGGATAGGAGCCTTAGCTTCGTCCCCATTCATACAATGAAGTTGTTTAGAATTAAGTAATAATCAAATATGAAATCCCTTTTTGCCCTACTCTGCGTTGGCTTTTCGTCAAATAGCTACGGCTATTCTCCTCAAATCCGCCTTAATTAGGATCAAAAATTGTACTCATATTTAAAAAAGACGCAATTCTAAACAACTTCAATATCAAGATAAGAAAAGTAGGTATTCATTATTTTATATTCGGATAATTTTTTTTCGGATAAAGGGTGTC
>CALDEP010000259.1 GCA_937942475.1 uncultured Aureispira sp. | reverse complement strand
AGGGCTAAATTTACCATTAAAAATAGAATAAAACCTCCATTGATGCTAGAGATTGACAAAGTATTGGATTGAAGGACGACAATTGTGATTCCTAAGATGATTTGAACACTAATTATAAGCATCAAAAAGCGCAATATAGCGGTTGATACAAAGAATTGTTTAGGACTAAAAATGATAAATAAAGCTAATGCTGTATAGGAAACATAAGTCTCATATAGATAAAGGTCGCCCCAGAATTGTTTTTGTTCAGAGAGGTTCATTACCTCCACCAAAAAAGGATTTATAGAATTGCCATTATAACTAGTATAAAACCAACCTAAGTTGAGCGAAAAAAATGCCATAATAATTAGAAAGAAAAATAAAATTCGATGTAGCCACATGAGTAGGAGTTTATAAATTAAAGTATCATAATTTTTGACAAGGATAAGATAAAGCAGCATACAATATTTATCTTGTGCAACTATTATTATTAACACTTCGTGGAGTTTTTAGTTTTTTGATAAAAAACATAAAAACACATCTTACATTAGATTGATTATCAGCTTATTGGAATTTTGGGTGTATAGAAGTTATCTAGCTGATAATCAGTCTAGTATGATTTTTGCACGAAGTGTTGTATTATCTAATCACAACAAGATAAAATGAAAAAGTCAAAAATAAACGGTCACGGGCATTTATTACCAGAACCCAATCAGATTCCACAATTCATGAAAGACAAAAAGCTCTTTTGGATTGACGATAACAAGGGATTTATGCGTCAAGGAGATTGGTCGAGACCGATTACTGCCCCTAGTTTTTTCTTGAAGGAGAAGCTAGAGTGGATGGAGAAAAATGACATTGAGCGCAGCGTGATTTTGAACTTATCGCAGTTGTATTGCAATGGCTTGTCTTTGGAAGATACCAAGGATGCGATTCGATTTCAGAACGATTTTAATGCAGAAGTGCAGCACAATCACCCTGATAAATTGACCTGTGGATTTGTGATACAGCCAAGACATATGGATTTTGCTTTAGCTGAAATTGAGCGTTGTGTGGAAAAGTTAGGCTTATCTGTTTTGTGTTTGCCGACACATTTTCTTAATGCAGCAGGGAAGTGGACTTCTGTCGCAGATGCTAGCGTAGATCCAATTTATGAATTGGCAAATCGCTATAAATTAGCGATTGAAATTCATCCTTATGACGGTCAAAAAATGATCCAATTAGAGGATATGTATTGGCGGTTTCATTTGGTTTGGATGATGGCTCAAACAGCAGATACCTTGCATTTGTACACCTTAAAAGATATTCCAAATCGTTTTCCTGATCTTAGAACCTGTTTTGCACATGGCTGTATGCTTGGGCAAGCGAATTTGGGACGCAGAGCGCAAGGTTTTAATGGTCGCCCTGATTTGTTTACAGATGCAACGCATCCTGAAGCAACAGTAGGGCATCCAAATTTGTTTTTTGATACTTTGGTGCATGATGTATATACTTTTCAATTGTTGAAAAACCGTTGTGGCGTTCCTCAAATTATTTCAGGAATTGACGACCCTTATCCATTGGGAGAAATGGAAGATGTACCCAATTCTTATCCTGGAAAAGTACTGGACGAAGCCGTGGCACATGGCATGATTACCAAGGAGGAACAAGGAGAAATATGGCACGACAATGTATTGAAGTGGTTGGGTGAAATATAGACTGGTTGAAACCAAATAATTAGTATTTATACCGATTACTAGTTATAGCTATCTTAAATAAGGGAATTAGAGGTTTAGAAATTGGACAGTTTAATAAAATGAACTATATTAGTGAAAGTACTTTGAAATTCAAAGTTAATTTATTCTTGTAAATGTCTTATTTTATTATAAAAAAAACTCATGAAATCATTCACTCGTTTTGTTCAGAATTTCATCACTGAGCATCCTTTTATAACCGCTTTAGGTTTGTTGTTTTCATTCAACTTCTGCTTGATTATTTCTAGAATAATTTATGCTCAAGATTGCTATTTTCTATTCTTAGTTTGGAATTTATTCTTAGCCTTTTTACCTTTTGTCTTTATTCATTTAGCAAGTTATTTGAAGGGGAAAAATGCCCCTCTATTTGTAGTCCTAATACTAGGAGGCATTAGTTTGTTATTTTTACCAAATTCGCCTTATATTATTACTGATTTATTTCATTTAATATACTGGTCACACAGCGCACCACTTTGGTTTGATACCTTGATGATTTTTTCCTATGCAAGCACAGGATTTATCTTGTTTTATGCGACCTTGTTAATGATGGAAAAGTTGCTAAAAAGCTACTTTAAAACAAGCACGACAACTTTTTTTCTGTTAGGAATTATATTTTTAAATGCCTTTGGAATTTATCTAGGACGTTATATGCGTTTTAATAGTTGGGATATTATTAGCAATCCAATGGGCTTGATTGACGAAATATTAAGTTATGTCTCTAATCCATTGGGACATCCTGGAATATGGGGACTTACCTTTACCTATGGAATGTTGTTTTTTGTAGGATATTGCTGCATTAAATTATTTCAACAAACGATTCAAAATGAACAATCAAAACGCTTATAATGCTTGGGCGGCTATTTATGATACTAATCGTAATAAAACGAGGGATTTAGATGGAGTGATTACAACTAAAATTTTAAGTAATTATTCTTTTGATAATGTCTTGGAAATTGGATGCGGAACGGGGAAAAATACATTGTGGTTGGCAGAGCAGGCAAGGCAAATTTGGGCAATGGACTTTTCGAAAGAAATGCTAGCAAAGCTAAAAACTAAACTGGGTGATTATCCCTTAAATTTGTACCAAACAGATATTCAGCAGCCTTGGCCAATAGAGGATCAGCAAGTAGATTTAGCAATCACCAACCTTGTTTTGGAACACCTTCAAGATTTAAACTTTATCTTTGAAGAAGCCGCTCGTGTATTGCAATCCAAAGGGCTCTTTTTTGTTTCGGAATTGCATCCCATTAAGCAGTATTTGGGCAGCAAGGCACAGTTTGAACAAGATGGAGCAACGCAATTTTTGGATTGTTACGTGCATCACATTTCTGAATATTTAGAAAGCGCTAAAGCCGCAGGTTTTGAATGCATTGATTTGCAAGAGTGGTTTGATGATAACGACAAAACGAATCCACCTCGATTGGTTTCTTTTGTTTTTAAATTACAAAACTAAACTTCTTTTATGATCCATATAGAAGGACTTCAAGTAGGGCATGAGCAACCAATCAATAAAACGCCTTTGGAGGCTCGTTTTGAGCTTGGTAATTTGGTGGCTTTGTTGGGACGGAATGGCTGTGGCAAAACAACCTTACTCCGAACCTTGGGACGTTTCTTAAAACCAATAAAAGGTGCTTTATTTTTGAATAATCAAGATATAGAGACCTTTTCTGCCAAGGATTTTTCTACTCAATTGAGTATTGTCACCACCGAACGAGTGTACACGCCTTATATGAAAGTCTACGATTTGATCGCTTTAGGACGCTATCCTTATTTAGGCTTTTTAGGGAAGTTGCGAACCGAAGACCATGCTGTTATTGAAGCGATTTTGGAAGATTTAGGGATTAATGATTTAAAGGATAAATACATTACCGCTTGTAGTGATGGAGAGCAACAAATGGTACTTTTAGCAAGGGCTTTGGCACAGGATACGCCAATCATTTTGTTAGATGAAGCCACGGCACATCTAGATTTTGTCAATCGAATTAAAATATTCCAAACCCTAGAAAAACTAGCTAAAAAACATCAAAAACTCATCTTTTTAGCCACCCACGAATTGGATATTGCGCTTAAATTTGCCCATCAAATTATCCTTTTTCATCAAGGACAAATTATCATAGATAAACCATTAAATCTGATTGAAAAGAATCGCATCCAAGAAGTATTTGCGGTAGAAGGCTTAAACTATAACTTTAAGCGCTTTTCTTAGTTGCCAAACCGAATAGGTTTGTCAATCGCTTTTTATAACTGTGGATTAAAAATCGCTTCCTAAAGTCTGGGGAAACCAATCAAGGTTACAGGATGCAGGGATTTTAGCTTTTATTTCCGTTCTTATTTCGGGTTCTAGCATATTATAAGATAAATCTAAATAATATAATTTTGATAATTGTTTGATGCTATCAGGGATGGCGTCAAGGTGATTATCAAATAAATCCAAGTATAATAACTTTGTCAGTAGCCCAATGCTGCTTGGAATTTGAACGAACTGATTAGAAGATAGCATTAAGACTTCTAGATTCGTAAATAAACCAATTTCTTTTGGAAGAAAGGACAAATGGTTTTTACTTAGATCAAATTGCTTTAGATTAGTGATTTTGCTGATTTTATACAAAAAAGCACTTAATTCTTCCTCTGATAAAGAGGCAAATCTGTTGTCTGATAAATTGAGAAACTCTAATTGTGAGAGCAAGGTAATGTTTGAAGGTAAGCCGCTTAAATCATTGTCTCTTAGATTCAAGTAGTCTAATTTTTTAAGTTTTCCAAGGCTATTAGGCAATGTTTCTATTTGATTCTCGGCAATATTCAAATGGTTTAAGTTTGGTAGCTGACCTAAGCTTTGAAATATATCGCTTAGCTTGTTGTATCGCAAATACTTTTTGGAAGGATCATTTTGTGCATTAGAAATGCTATCTTTTAAAATGCCTATTTTGTTGGAGGATAAATCTAGGGTTTCTAAATTTTTAAGCTGTTCTAAGTTTTTAGGTAGGTCAATTATCTTGTTGTAAGATAAGTCCAATGCACTTAGTCGAGAAAGGTCAAAAAGACTATGAGGGATGCTGTTTAGGTCATTAAAACTTAAATTTAGGGTGCTTAGATTTTTGAGTCTTCCAATGTCTTTGGGTAAGGATTTAATAGCATTATTGGAGAGTGATAATTCTTTTAAATTATGGAGTTTAGTAATAACCTGAGGAAATACGTCTAATTTGTTTCCGTCTAGGATTAGTATTTCTAATTGAGTTAAATTAGCAATGGAATTTGGGAGTGTACTTATGAGATTAGAACTTAGTTTCAATTTTTTGAGATTTGAAAATTGATCTATGTTGTCTGGCAAACTAGTTAAAGATTGATGCCTCAAATCTAGCGTGTAAACCAATTCAGGGTCTTCATAAGCAGTCGCTAGAGAATGATAGGTTCCTTTATATTGTCCCAAAAGTAAGCTAGGAAATAGAAACATGGATATCCAAAGTAGTCGTTTATGCATCGTTTAGTTAGGATTGTTTTTTTCGGATAAAAGGTGCCAGGGCGATGCCCTTTTTTATCTTCTGTTTTATAGATAGTGTCAGGGCGATGCCCTTTTGCACAATGCTGTATTCACTTCTGAGTAAAAAAAAACATATTATTAAAATGTTTTTTATAAGCAACTTCTTTATTTCAAAGCATTAATCTATAAAAAAAAAAACCGTAAATTTTGCTTTGAAAATGAGCAATATTTACGGTTTTTTTGCAAAAGAAAAAATCATGGACATCTTGATTCGCATCAAATATTTTCAACAAAATCTAAAAACACTTTTTTATGAAGATCAAGATCCATGTTAGGAGAAAGTGCAACAC
>CALDEP010000258.1 GCA_937942475.1 uncultured Aureispira sp. | reverse complement strand
TCGGCAGAATCAGTTTTTAGATAATGTTGATAAAAAATGCCCATGAGTTCTGCGGTTTCCTTATCGGGAATTCGCCAAAGTGTCACCAACATTTGACGAACACCAGCCGACTTTAAAGCCCGTTGCAAGCCAAAGATTCCTTCGCTATCGTAGACATCTCCCAAACCCGTTTCACAAGAAGATAAAACAACCAAATCCGTTTTGTACAAATCTAAATTAGAAATTTCATAAGCCGTTAAAATACCATCATCCAAACCTTCAATGGGGCGTTTGCCTTGCCAGACTCGATTCGCTCCCGTCAAGATTAAGCCCGAACGCATCAAGGGATTCTGGGCATAGATAATTTGTTTATAGAATTCTTTGGAGCCAACAGGGCTTGGTGTCAGAGGTCTAAAGAAATAGCCATGTGTGGCAATGTGTAAAACATAAGGTGCAGCTTCCCGAGAATGCATTTTTACTTTATCTTCCAAAGCCTCCTCTCCTATGTATTTATGCGTTTTCCAATTGTTCTGATTAAATAACAAATCAATCGTTTCGACTTCTTCTTTTGTTCCAATTAAGTAATTAAAAAACAAATCTCCTCTAGAAAAATTACTCGCCAAAGCTCGGCTCAAAGGCAGGGCTGTATTTGCATAAGCATACAAATCATAAGCCGTTAAAGCTTGGGTAGAGTCTCGCATTTTCTTTACTAAATTAACCAATTTAGCAGAATCAACACTAAACTTTGCCCCTCCAACCAAGACTATATCTTCCGTCGTATTCTCTGTGATTGTGGGGTATACAAAATCTCTAAAAGAACCATAATTAATCAAATCATAATGCTCTAATAAGAACTTTCCTGAGGCATCTCGAAGCGCAACAAAGGAAATTTGATGCAACAAACCTGTCGGAGAAATATAAATGCGTTTTCGCCCCTTCAATTCCGATTCCAAAGGCTTCCAAATCAAGTCATATAGCTCTTTATTGGTGATAGAACTATTGATGTAACTTTGGCTATTTTTGGTAATATTAATATTTAGAATAGATTGCAATTCCTTGTGATTGGCTAAGGGAATCATCTTAGTAATTGCTTTTTCTTTATGAATAATCAAAGCATAATACAAGATAGAATCTTCCCAATTTTTGCCATTATGATAATTAAAATGAATAAAATCAATCGCCACCTCTCCCACTTCCAACCTCGCTCGAATGCTGTCAACGGTTAATTGTTGGCGACGCAATTTAAACTGATTGGACAAAGCGCCAGAAGCAGCACTTAATTCTTTTTCCAAAGACAAGGCTCGTTGTCCCAAATCTTCCAAATTAATGCCCAACATTTCTCGCTCCAATTTCGGCATAACAGCCGCTTGTGCCAATTGCCGACGAACACCCAACCAATTGTAATATTGGTTTCGCAACAGGCTATCTCCTGCCGTTAGCAAACTCGCTCTAGTCGAAATACTTCCTTCCAAAGCCAAGCCTTTGATCGCTAAATTAATATTGGCAATTTCATCACTTAATTCTGGCATTTCATCCAGTAATTGTACCGCAGAGGAATAAAATTGATGCACCGTTTGGTTTAGATTTTTCAAGAACGTGAGCCGTTCTGCTTCATTCAAACTAGGGTAATAACTATACAGTTGATGGATCAAGTTTTTAGACAGGTCTGTTAGAACTTCTAAGGCTTTTTTATAGTCTTTTTTAATCAAATAAAAGTTCGACAAATGCCCCAAAGTCGTTGTATACTCTGGATGGCTCGTACTAAATTCATCTTCTAACAAGCTGCGTGCCTGATTGTGATACTCCTCCGAGTTTTCCAATTCATTGACCGACAAATGCAAAGCACCCAAATTATTAAGCGTAATGGGATATTGTGGATGATGATTTCCAAACACTTTCTCTATCAAATCTTTTGCCTCTAAGTATTTCTTTTTGGCTTTTTGCACATCACCAACTTGTTGATAAAAGGTCGCTAAGTTGTTCAATAAATTAGGATAATCGCCATAATCAATCCCCGAAAATTGAACGATGTTTTGTTGGGCTTCCAAATAATACTGTTCTGCTTTGACGGGATCATTGGCAGCTTGGTAAAGCTCTGCCATTTGGCTCAAGCCTTTTGCATAGTTGGGTTGATCTACGCCGCTATATCGAATGGGATTGCTCTCTGCATTGATATCTATATTATTAAATTCAAGAACATTAATAACAAGTTCAGGAAGCTCTACCTGCTCTAATTTTTTTTCATCCAAAGGAGGTTCTTCAATATTATTTGGTACTTGTTTATCAATAGAATAATAAAAACATTTAGACAAATTCCAAAACGTTCTACTAGCCAATCCAGATAATTTCACTTCTGGCAATAGGTTTTTTTCTAGCGTTTTGTCCATAGCACCAAAACTAGACACCTTGTTCTTAGCCAACCATTCTATCCCACTCCAATTGATAATAATCGTCGTTACATACTGCTCTTTCCCCTCAAAAGAAACCGTACGGGTCTTTTCGGCAGAGGCAAAAGCTCTTTTTTCTCCAGTATTGGTAATAAAAATCCAATAATCGCCCTTCGCCAAAGGAGCCGTTCGTTTGGTCATGGTCATCGTTGCCGTCAAGCCTTTGATCGAGCTGACAAAACGAATCGAACAGTCTTGATTCGACTTAACATCTAAGGTAATAGAACGACTGATCCAGCCCGACTCTGCGATTTGGTAGATGCTTTTATGACAATCTTTTTGTCCAGAAACAAAGCTGTTAAACAAACAAAATATAAGTATGTAAAGTAGACGAAGCATATAAATGTCCCTAAATTTCATGAATAGAAGTATAGTAATAAAGCATATCGCTTTATTCTTAATAATACAATAAAGTAATCAATTTAGGGAAGAATATATTTAATTACAGATGTTACGCAAGAACTCTCTCATGAGCATGCGAATAACCTTTTTTTCAGTATTAAACTCATCGCTACTTATTTAAGGACTATTTTAATGTTGAATCCTTAATGCTAAATTTTTAATGTTTGTTATGCTATGAAGCATTCAACATTAAAAATTTAGCATTCAACATTAAGAACAAGTTCATAGACGAATTCTGATGTTTTACTTCGTGAGCCTTCGGGTTATCAGCATAATTATTTTTTGCATAACATGAGTTAATTAAAAGCTTTTGTCTTATAATTCTACACAAACAATTTAAGGAAATAGTTATATTTTCACTTCTGCATCATAATCAAAGAAATAGCGTTCTTCCAAAGAAGCAATCGCAAAGCCTGCGCCTTGTTTTTTGCATTCTCGACTAATCAAAGCACAACATTTTTCAACGTTATTCTTATCCAAATGAGAAAAAGGTTCGTCCATAATCAAGAAGCGAAAAGGTTGACACAAAGCACGAATAATTGCAATTCGTTGTCGTTGTCCATAAGACATTTGTCCACACTTTTTTTCCAACAAATTCTCGACTCCTAATTCGGTTGCCATAGCGATAATAGCCGCCTCTGTTTGATGATTGGTTAGGTTGTTTTTTAGTTGTATGTTTTCCAAGGCGCTCAACTCTAAGAACAGGCGTAAATCTTGAAAGATAACCGACAATTCTCGTTGGCGAATGTCAGACCATTGATCTAAGGTCAATTCCTTTAATTGAAATTTGCCTCCCAAAGCATCAATGCTTACCTCTCCTGTATAATCTTTTCTCAAGCCATAGAGAATGTGCTGAAAGGTTGTTTTCCCCTTCCCTGATGGCGCCTCTATAAAATATCGAATCTTAGCATCAAAGGCAAATTCATTGCCCCAAATATCAGATGCATCTAATTGATCGCTTAAAGGAATTGGTACTAAATTGTTAAAAGAAAACATGGCGTGAGAGATATTTGATAGAAGTTTTAAAAAAAAATCTGATTTCTAAATATACAACTTATAGCTAAAAAATACAAGTTAGCTATCTACAGTTGTTTTATTTTTCTTCTGCCACTTATAATAAACACCAAGTCCAATATTAGGTCCCTGTTGTACATTATTAGCCCACAAACCACCCGACAAAGATACGTTTAGACCGACATAATCGGAAACAGGGATAATCCCTTTCAACGTAAAGGCTACAAAATTTTGGTTGTTAACATAAAGCCCCGTTTGTACTTCTGCTGTTGAATTGGGAACATCTGCACCACCTGGCAAGCAAAGAACAGCATCCAAGGCTATGGCAAAATAAGCCCGTTTTCCAATACGCCAGCCTATTTCAAAATTAGCAAGCCATTGATGGCTGTAATCATGTGTTCTAAAATTCATTCCAGTCTCCAAATAAGTATACATTTTCTCCTTCCCATAACCGATAGACAAAGAAGGCTGAAAGCCCCAACAAGGATAAGCAGTTCTTAAAGCTGTATTGGGATTGTAGTCTTGAATTGCCGTTGGAGCAGAAATTAAAGCATGTGCCGATAGATGTATCTTTTTACTCAAAAAATTATATTTCCCAGCCAGTCGAATATTGCCTAAATCAACCAAAGTTCCTGCATCAAGTACTTCGCCTGGAGGTCCAAAAGAACCACCAGTCACTTGGCTCGAATCTACCGTTTGGATTTGTCCCGAAGAGACAAATTTGATGGGCAGAGCCGCATAAAGTGTGAATCGTTTGGTCAAGCCATATTCGGCATAAAATTCTCCTGTTGCATCAAAAATAGCACGATTCAAAAACTTTGTTCTATAAGCATTGATCGACAATCGATTGATTGGAGGAATCGTGTAGGCTGCAAATTGCACATAGCCTTCTCCTTTTTTCTTAGTCCAAGGTCCTCCTGCTTGAAGGTCTATAAAACTGCTGCATATTAATACTATTAATAAAGTATACTTCATCTCCTGCGTTTATTTTTCAGTCCTTATTATAACAAAAACAAGCCATCCACTAAGTGAATGGCTTGTATCCTATTTTATCTTAACAACTCTTTGATAATTCTTACTAAGAGCCTAACAATTCTTTCAATTTTGCTTCTAAAGAAGCCCCTCTAAGGCGTTTTGCAATAATATTGCCCTCTTTATCAACCAAAACAGTATAAGGAATGCCACGCACACCATAAGGCTTAGAAAGTTGAGAACTCCAACCTTTCAAGTCACTAATGTGATGCCAATTCAAATTATCTTTTTTAATGGCTTGTACCCACTTATCTTTGTTGGTATCCAAAGAAACCCCTAAAATATCAAATCCTTTATCTTTATACTTTTCGTACAAACGAACCACATTAGGATTCTCACGACGACAAGGACCACACCAACTTGCCCAAAAATCAATTAGGACATATTTACCTCTCAAATCCAACAGCGACATTGTTTTTCCTTCAGGCGTTGCTCCACTGATATTTGTTGCGACTTCACCGACACCCGCAGCACCTTTCAATTTAGCAGTTTGTTCCTTCATGAACTTATCCAGCATTGGATAATCTCCTGTAAATTTATCTAAATAAGCTTTGCTATATTTCAAGAACACTTCATTATTTCTTCCCATCATACCAAAGGTAACTGCTACTAAAGTAGGTTGGTATAATTTGCTAGTTTCAGGTACTTTGGCAAACAAACTATCCAAAGCAACCTGCTGTGCTGGACTTTTTAGACCAATCGTAGACAATGCGGTTGCGTAGTTTTTTACATTCTCATAATAAAATGGCAAACGAGCGTAAACACTATCTTCTAAGTCTACATAATCAAAAAATGATTCCGCAAAATAAGCCCCTTCAACTTGTCCTTCTTTACGGTTATTTTGATAACTCTGGAAGGTATTAAAAGCCATAATTCTAGCTAATTCTGAATTTTTCTGACGCAAAGAATCCAAAAGTGCCAATTTTTCAGTGTCTTCTTTTGCCATTTTTTTCTTAACCTTCTCCAAAGTTGCTTTATCTCCTTGCGAATTTTTATAGTCTGTCATCAAGGTCATAAACGTTTCGTTATAAACCTGAATGCGTTTCATCAACTGATCGTACTCTTTGTTCAAAGGACTATTAACCACCTTCATAGCAGATAGCTTAGACGTTTCGCCCTCTAAAAGCAAGGATTTTTCTGTTCCTAATAAAACAGGCTTTAGATCTCTCAAGCTAGAACCTACATAGTACATCCCTCTAGGAAGTTTTCCTAATTCAAACGTACAGCCAAACCCTGCATTTGTTTTGGTGACTGCATTTACAGCCACTTGCTCTGCTTGAATACTTTTCCAAGCAAACAAACGAAGACTGTCCACTACATTGGTAGTATCAGAAACCTTTACTTCTAGAGTAATAGATTGGGGTAATTTAGTAGTTGTCTTTTTGGAATCATTACAAGCGAAAGCTAGCAAACAACCCAAGATTAAAATCGTCCAAGTACGCATCATTTCTTTTTGGAGTTATAAATCTACTTTTTAGTATTAATCTTGATCGTTAAATCAATTAATACACAAGTATTTAAAGATAAGTAACCATTCAAAATGATTTATAGTCAAACCCTAATTCTTTTTGCACTACTCTTCATCATAAAATCTCGTTTTAGCACGCTAAAACTTCGATTTTCTTCTTTGATTAGCACTAAAAATAATCAAATTTTTAGCTATAAATTATTTTACTCGTTTACTTAAGAGGTTTTAAAGAGACCAAAGATACATTTTTTGCAGCAAAGTCTTTGAATGAAAGTGAAATTTTATGAAGTTCTTAAAACTATTGTGGCGAAATAGAAGAACAAGAAAAGTTTAGAGTTTTTCATCCTTTTCAGCTAAAATCTTCAACAAACCTTTAATTGTAATAATCATAGCGATAAAAAGAAAGTTAGCAATCAAGATAATGGTCAAAATCATTCGATAACCGCCTGCCTCATAAACACTCAAACCCGATAATAGCGTTCCCAATCCAATAACAGCAATCATTATAAACATGAAGCCATAAATAGAATGAACCAGGTATTTTTTATAATCTTCTGCAAACATACTCATGCCATTGTTCATCATCGAATACAACAACAAACAAGACGTTCCTATCATCCATATTGTCAAGGCTTCCTTCGCAATAAAAGCAGCTCCTAACATTCCTACAAGAGCACTTCCTCCAAAAATAGCCGCTTGCATGATTGGAGCTATGCTGTTTCTTTTCTTTAAATTGTCCATATTTTTAATTAAATACTGATGTTACGCATAAAATTAATTAGGCTGCTCAAAACTAGTAAACGGCTCAATAAATATAGTTTAATTTTGAATTTTGAATGCTTAATTTTGAATGTCCTATTTTTAACCAAAAGACATTAAACATTCAAAATTAAGCATTCAGCATTCAAACAATATTTTTTAAGTAAAAACAAGTTCAAGACTACCTAAAATGTTCTTGCGTAAATGAGTTAAATAGTGTGTGTGTTTCTTCTATATGTGTCCTGTTATAGTTATAATCTATAGAACAAGGAAGATCCCTTCAAAGCTAAAAACTAAAATCGTTAACTAGTGTTCATTTTTTGCACACCTTTTATAGTATACACAAACACTTGTTAACGATTTGTATTTTTTATTGCTGATAAAAAGCGCTTCTTAACTCACTGTACCTTGACAGCTAGACCCCGCTCCTGCTGTACAACCATAACAATGTTGTCCCAACATGATATTGCGTTGTTCCATTGTCTCCAAATCAAAGTCTTCGATGTGTTGAGGCGATGATTTTTCCACTTGTATTTGCAACATTTGATTAAAATCACAATCGTACAAATACCCATCCCAAGAAACAGACAAGGTATTGCGACACATGACGCTCTCTGCTGCTGCTGGATTAAACGATTCTAACAACAATTGCATATAGTCATCAAATTTCTCTTCTTTTAATAAAAAGTCCAAAAAACGACTGATTGGCAGATTGGTAATCGTGTACAAATTATTAAAATCTATGTTATAATCTGTTTTTAAGACCCGTTTGTAATCTGCTTCTAAGCTCATTTGATTGCCAGGCAAACTTGCTCCAACAGGATTGTAGACTAGATGTAATTTTAAGTCGGTGTCCTCTTTTCCATACCCCAATTCGTTCAATACGTGTAAGGCTTCAATCGAGCGCACAAAGGTTTTATCACCTCTTTGTTTGTCTGTATTTTCTGCGGTATAACAAGGTAGAGAAGCAATAACCGTCAGATTATGTTTCTTAAAAAACGCTGGGTAAGTTCTATAATCTTTGTTAGAAACCAAGATGGTCAAATTACTTCGAACAATGATTTCTATATCTTTACTAATGGCTCTAATTTCTTCGATAAACCATTTGAAATCAGGATTCATTTCTGGAGCACCTCCTGTAATGTCAATCGTTGTTGTGTTCGCAGTTTTGATGGCATTCAAACAATGGTGCATGGTTTCTCTCGTCATAATTTCCGTACGAGTTGGTCCTGCATCGACATGACAATGTTCACAAGTCATGTTGCACATATAGCCTACATTCACTTGAAATATTTCTAGTTGAGTAGGTTTAAAAGGCATCAAGTTAAGCCCCTGTAGTTGTGCTTCAAACTTAGTTACCTTAGGCGTTGTTTCTTCCAAAATTGCAATCTGAATATTTGGAGTAGCTAGTTTACTGCCACGTTTTTTTAGCGTCTGTAATTTCATGTATGATGGTTGGTTGACAAAATTTTTGTAAAAAACACAAGGGTATAAATTTTATTTTGTCAGATTTAAATACATTCAAATTAGATAGTGTCCATTATCTAACTTAAATAGAAGTTGTAAATTAGACGACTTCTTTAGTCAAAAATAGTATTTATAAAAGTATTAAACAACGATTTGACCAAAAGGTTTTCCTCTTTGATTCTTCTAGGACTTATAAGTCTTAATAACACTTCATGGAGTTTTTAGTTTTTTGATAAAAAACATAAACCTCGTAGAAGCAACGCAGCTAAACATGTCTTATATTGTATTGATTATCATCTTATTAACACTTTGAGTACATAAAATTCATCTAGCTAATAATCAATCTAATATGATTTAGCTGCGCTGAGTCTTCGAGTTCTACAGGAAGTGTTGTCTTAAAAAATTACAATAAAAAGATTTTTGTTTTAAATTGTGTGCTTTATTTTGATTCTTTATATCAATACTCCATCTATCATGTCCAACTATTTAATACAAACGCCTCGATTGGGGCTTAGAACTTGGCGAGAAAGCGATTTAGAACCTTTTGCCAGCATCAATGCCAATCCTAAAGCCATGCAATTCTACCCCAATACATTGGATAAAGCGGCTAGTAAAAAAATGATCTTGCGCATTCAAAAACAGTACAAAGATTACGGCTTTTCTGTCTATGCTGTAGACTTGCTAGAAAGCAAGCAATTCATTGGTTACATTGGATTTATGCGTCCTAATTTTGAAAGTTACTTTACGCCTTGTGTGGAGATTGGTTGGCGTTTAGATCCTACTGTATGGAATAAAGGCTTGGCAACAGAAGGGGCGCTAGCTTGTTTGGATTATGGTTTTAATACCTTAAATTTTAAAGAAATTTACTCCTTTACTGCCGAAATCAACAAACCTTCGGAACGAGTCATGCAGAAAATTGGGCTCCAAAAGATAGATACTTTTATGCATCCAAGTTTGGAGAAAGAGAGTCCTTTGGCTTTGCACGTTTTATATAGGATTTCCAATCCTAAAAAAATCTAGCACATTCCTAAATACAGTGTAACAAAAGTTATAAATAATGAAAATACAAATGCTCTTGTAATATAAGCCTGCTTCGTCCCTCGCAGAGACAGCCCTAGTTTTAAGACTGGTTATCTCTGCAAGGTACGAAGCAGGGCTGTCCTGGAATTACGTTTAAGGCTTACCCTCTATTTACTTCAAAGCTTATTCTATTAAAAAACTTATGTTACACTGTACTATAAAGGGCATCGCCCTGATGCCATTTATAAAAAAACAACCACACAATAAGCAAAACAACCGAACAATAAATACGCCTTTTAGAAACAATCTAATAAGCTACAAAAAGATCAACAACTAGTATCTTAGCTTCTAATAACGATTATTATAAGCTAAGCAAATACCAGATCAAACTCATGAAAAAAATAATGTCCACACTATTCTTTTTAGTTATCTTACTGATTGTATTAATTTTATGCGCAGATTATTATGTTCAATCTAGCGTTCAAAACAAACTTTATAAAGATATTGAGGCGATCCCTTACAACAAAGTAGGCTTGGTTTTAGGAACCGTTAAAGTCTTAAAAAATGGCAACATTAATCGTTATTATCAGTATAGAATAGATGCCGCTGCTGCCCTCTTCAAAGCGGGTAAGATTAAATTTGTTTTGGTGAGTGGGGACAACAGTGTAGAGGGCTATGATGAGCCAACAGATATGAGGGACGATTTGGTCAAAAAAGGCGTTCCTGTAGAGAAAATATTCTTGGACTACGCAGGCTTTAGAACCTTGGATTCTGTGGTGCGAGGCAAAGCAATTTTTGGTCAAAAAAGCATGACGATTATTTCTCAAAAATTTCATAATGAACGGGCTGTTTTTATTGCGAATCACAAAGAAATTGAGGCGATTGGTTTTGAGGCGAAAGATGTTTCTATGCGAGCAGGTTTGTTGGTTCAGACTAGAGAAAAACTGGCTCGTGTTAAGGTTTTAATTGATCTTGTTTTTGGCGTAAAGCCTAAGTTTTTGGGGGATAAAATTGAGATAAAATAAGTCTTTGTACAAGCTACTTATTAGACGCTGCTTACACATTATAACACAAGAAAAGATGAAACAGGTAACGATTCCAAATGACATACTTACTGGTACACAGGATATTAATTTGATTCATTATCAAAGTGAAATCGACCTGACAAAAAGTAAAGTGGCATTCTCACAGTATGTTTTTAGCTTTTTGATTGAGGGACAAAAGCAAATTCACAATACCGATGGACTCTTGTCTATTGATAGCCATGAATTTACCTTAATTACCAATCCAGTCTGTTTGATGACCGAGAGAAAAGGGCTTGACTCTAATTCTTATCAAAGCTGCTTGTTGACTTTTAATGATAAGATTTTATACCATTTCAAGCAGAAATATCAAATAAAAGAACAGCATTCACCAACAACACTTTGCAAAAATGTCCTGAAGTTTGAATACGATCAGTATACTAGTAATTTTCGTACTTCCTTAGAAATACTGCCCAACCAGCATTTATCTCAAGAAATATTGACCATCAAGTTTGAAGAAATCATGCTCTATTTATTACAAAAAGAGCCTAGATTACTAGATTCCTTTCTGTCGCAAAACCACAGCAGTTTGGAAACCCAATTTAGATATAGCGTTGAGAACAATGTCTATTCCAATCTAAGTTTGGAAGAATTCGCCTTTCTTTGCAACATGAGTGTGTCTACCTTTAAACGTTATTTTAATAAATTCTACCAGACCTCTCCACACAAGTGGATGGCAAAGCAACGGATGCATAAAGCCAGCGAATTGCTAGAACAAGGCAAACGCCCTTCTGCTATTTTTGCGACCTTAGGTTATAAAACACTTTCCAATTTTACAAGAGCTTACAAAAAGTACTTTGGAGTACTTCCTAGTCATCCAACCGTAAAAAGTAGTCCTGCAAACGAATGACCGTTTTAGAATGATAGTTGAGCTTTTTTGTCCATAAGAATGCTGTAGTTTTGTTGTTGTTATCATTAAACAATTAAAATTTCAATCTTATGTACAAATTAGTAGCATTCCTTCCGATCTTATTGATCTCTTTAAGCATTCAAGCACAAACCTTCACCCTAAAAAGCAGTGAATTGGGCGGTCAAGCGACCAATCAACAAGTTTTTGGTGGTTTTGGCTGTACAGGAGAAAACGTTTCTCCACAATTATCTTGGGACAATGTGCCTGAAGGAACCAAAAGTTTTGCCGTTACCATGTATGATCCTGACGCTCCAACAGGCAGTGGCTGGTGGCATTGGTTAGCCTTTGATATCCCTACAACGGTTAAGGAATTAAAAAGTGGTGCAGGTAGCACACAAAGTAACTTATTACCAAAAGGCATCATCCAAAGTATGACCGATTATGGCACCACAGGTTATGGTGGTCCTTGTCCTCCAGAAGGGCATGGTTTTCATACTTATATCATTACGGTTTATGCTTTGAGTACGGATAAATTGGGCTTGGAGGAGAAAGCAAATCCTGCTTTGGTCGGTTATATGATTAACTCCAAGACCATTGAGAAAGCGTCTATTGTTGTTTATTACAAACGATAAATTAAGCTTGCCTTTTTTTATAACAACTTGTATTCGACCTTGTGTTGGGTACAAGTTGTTTGTTTTTAATATTCTAGCAGAAGTAAGGATAATAGTCTCAATTTTTGTTTATTTTTAAGCTTGAACAAGTCTATTTATTATCAAAGAAACAAGCATAGTATGAACAACAAAGAATTTCGCCAATATGCTCATCAAATGGTAGATTGGATGGCGGACTATTTTGAGCAAATTGAGGACTATCCTGTCAAAGCACAAGTTCAGCCCAAAGAAATTTACAATCAATTGCCTGCACAAGCTCCGATTCAAGGAGAAGAAATGTCTGTTATTTTCAAAGATTTTCAAGACATTATTCTACCAGGCATTACGCATTGGCAACATCCTAATTTCTTTGCTTACTTTCCTGCCAACACTTCTTTCCCTTCTATTTTGGGGGAAATGCTTACCGCTACTTTAGGCGCACAATGCATGATTTGGGACACCTCCCCTGCTGCTGCTGAACTAGAGGAACGAGTGATGAACTGGTTAAGAGATTTGATGGGCATTCCTAGTTCTTTTGAGGGCGTGATTCAAGACACCGCTTCTACAGCGACCTTGACTGCTATTTTGTCGGCTAGAGAGCGAGCGACTAATTTTGAGAGCAATCAAAAGGGGATTGCTCAAAATAATTTCAGAGTTTACTGCTCTACAGAAACGCATTCTTCTATTGAAAAGGCGGTAAAAATTGCAGGTTTAGGCAAAAATAATTTAGTCAAAATTCCAGTAGATGAACAGCTTCGTATGCAAGCTACGGCTTTAGAAAAAGCTATTCAAGAGGATTTGAAAAATGGCTATCGCCCGATGTGCATTGTTGCTGCCATTGGAACGACAGGAACTACTGCCATTGATCCTTTGAAAGCGATTGCTAGTATCAGTCAAAAATACAATATTTGGTTGCATGTAGATGCTGCTTATGCGGGTTCTGCCTTGATTTTGCCAGAATTCCAATGGATGATTGAAGGAATTGAGCAGGTGGATAGTTTTGTTTTTAATCCACACAAATGGTTGTTAACCAACTTTGATTGTTCGGTTTATTTTATCAAAGACAAAGAAAGCCTTTTAAAAACTTTTGAGGTTTTACCTGAATATTTAAAAACGGCTAGTAGAGGAGTTGTTAACGATTATAGAGATTGGGGCGTTCCTTTGGGCAGGCGTTTTAGAGCCTTAAAACTGTGGTTTGTCATTCGAAATTATGGTGTGGAAGGCTTACAAAAACACCTTCGAGCGCATATTTCTTTGGCGCAAACCTTAACGGAATGGGTAAAAAGTAGCCCAGACTTTGAATTATTAGCTCCAACTACCTTAAATTTAGTTTGCTTTCGTTATCACCCTAAAAATATAGAGGATGAAAAAACACTCAATACTGTCAATAAAAACATACTAGAGGAACTCAACAAAACGGGTCGTATGTACTTGACACACACTAAAATAAACCAACAATACACGCTTAGACTTGTGCTTGGACAAACGTTTGTAGAAGCCCATCATGTTCAAAGTGCTTGGGAGCAGATACAAGAAATTGCTAGAAAAGCACCTCAGCTTGAACGTTTTTAACAAAAAATCTATTATTTTTATAGTTTGTGTCAATGCTTGACCAAATAAAATTCAATCACTTCGTAATAGAAAAGATGAGCCACCAACGCATACTTGATGAAGTAGCCAAAACTAGTATCCAATTAATGCTTCAAGAGACCTTTTTTGGTCACTTTTTCACAAGCATCCTCAAAGATGTTTCAGAAAAGACAAGCTCCATCGCTACCACAATTAGCAGCAATCAGATGATTAAACTAATTGTCAATCCAGAATATTGGGACAATACCTTGAAAGTACCGGGTGACGATGCAGCAACAAAAGCACTTCGTTATGGAGCCATCAAGCATCAAATTTTACACATCGTCTTCAAACATGCTTTGCGCTTTCCTGACTTTGGTAACAAAAAACTGTTTGGGATTGCTTCTGATTTAGCAGCCAATCAGTATATCAAATCAGATCAACTGACAGAAGATGCGATTAGAATGGAGGATTTTCCAGAATTCAAATTGAATCGAGGGCAAGGAATTGATTATTATTACAAACGTCTATCAGAAGAATTGGAAGATATTCAGCAAGAAGGTGGTGGGTCGAAAAAGGAAGAGGAAGATGAAGAAGGAAAAAGAGCAGAAGATAGCCCTGAGGCAGAACCTGAAAAAGAAGAAAAAGAGGATAATTTAAACCAAGCTCAGAATTGCTTAAAAGACTTGATGGAAAATGAAGATAATGAGCAACTGAACCAACATAAGTTTTGGGACGAGTTTGCAAAATTGTCTAGCGCAGAACAAAAAATGATTGATGCTGCCATCAATGAATCTATTGTCAACTCAGTTTCTAGAATCAAGTCTAAGGATTATGGAAAATTACCTGGTGGACTTCAAGAGTACATCAACTTGTTGGTAGACTCCCTAAAACCAAACGTCAACTGGCGAAGAGTTTTGCGTATTTTCACGGCTAGTAGTAGTCGCACTCGTTTAAAAAACACCATTCGTAGACCTTCCAAACGCTATGGAACAACGCCTGGTATTAAAATACAATCCAAGCAAAAGATCTTGGTCGCCATTGATACTTCTGGCTCTGTCAACGAAGATGAACTTAGAGAGTTTTTTGGAGAATTGTACCACATTTGGAAACAAGGCGCAGAGATTTATGTGGTAGAATGTGATACCCATATTCAAAACCAATATCATTACACAGGACGCCCACCAGAGTTGGTGAGTGGTCGAGGAGGAACTGACTTTAACGCTCCTATTGAGTTTGCTAACGAAAAACATTTGCCAGATGCCATTGTTTACTTTACCGATGGCTACGCTCCTGCTCCTGCTGTGATTTCTAGAAAACCAATTCTATGGATGGTAACCAATCAAGGAATTGACGAAGATAGTTGGGACTTTTTGCCTGGTCGAAAGGTGAAGATGACCAAACAATACGTCTAAGAGCGTGTCTGATTTTTTTATAATTTACACTAAAAAAAAGACGATTTGAAAAATTGAAAATGCTTGTTATCATTTTCGTTTTTTCAAATCGTCTACTAGTTTATAGCTAAAGCTTTGATTATTTTGAGATATTAATATCCATAGTTGGGTAAGGTATTCCAACACCATTTTTATCAAATCCTTTTTTCACATGCTCGTTCATGTAAAAGAATACAGTCCACCAATCTTCAGGATCTGTCCAAAGACGAACCGCTAGATCAACAGAACTACCTCCCAAGGCTGCAACAACAACACCTGATTGATCCAAATCGATTACTTGCTCACAAGTAGCTGCCACTTCCATAATGACTCTTTTTGCAGTATCAATATCTGCATCATAAGCAATTCCAAAAGTAAATGCAACACCACGTTTTCCTTG
This sequence comes from uncultured Aureispira sp., assembly GCA_937942475.1. Classification (GTDB taxonomy): domain Bacteria; phylum Bacteroidota; class Bacteroidia; order Chitinophagales; family Saprospiraceae; genus Aureispira. Next base: position 1,859 of record CALDEP010000258.1, on the reverse strand, counting down.
CTTTGAATGATTTGTCATAGTACCATTTGACAAAGGGCCATTTGGAATGATGATAATTTCATTATCTAGCGTTAACAATAATGTATTAAAGATTTGGATTTCTTTTACAGATCCAGTAAAACCTTGTGCCGTCAATAAATCGCCAACTTTGAAAGGCTTGAAGATTAAGATCATTACACCTCCTGCAAAGTTAGCCAAACCACCTTGTAGTGCCATACCAACAGCAAAAGCAGCAGCACTTAATATAGCAACGAAAGAAGTTACTTCCATTCCTAATGTACTTGCAACAGCCAACATTAATAGTACTTTCAAAAGTACACCAATCATAGATACTAAAAAAGGACGTAATGAAGCGTCGAAATTAGCCTTTTCCATACTTTTCCCAATAAGAGATACTACCTTATTGATAATAATAGATCCAACAATCCAAACTACAATAGCCAATCCTAGAGATTTCAGAGCAGACAAAAAGCTCTCTCCTTGTAAAAAAGTCATGATGTTGAAACCATCATCAGCCAAAAATAAAAATGCATTCATTTGATTAAAAATTTAATGAGGGTATGGTTAAAATAATATGTAATAAAAGGTTTTGTTGTGAAAATACATTTTTTATCTATCTAAAAAAAAAAATGTGGAAATAGTTCTCTTTAAACTGCTTAAAAGCCTAAGTATTATTGTGAATTGGAGCTATTCATGTAATAGTCGTTTAAAAATTTCTAGTAATTTCCAGTAAACCTGTTTCTTTTTGATACCTTATATTAATACTTCGTGGAGTTTTTAGTTTTTTTACAAAAAACATAAAAACACATCTTGCATTAGATTGATTATCAGATTATTAGTGTTTTAGATACATAAAAGTCATCTACCTAATAATCAATCTAATACGATTTCTGCACGAAGTATAGATATAAAAGTCTACTTCACCCCTTAAATACACAGAAATAGCATTGTATGAAAAAATTAAAAGATACTATCGTCAAAATTGATTTGGGATGGGAATTCATTGTGCCTTACCTAGCCTGCATGTACTTAGTGTATTACAATGCTGAATATACAAATCTGATTATTTTGTATGGTTGGATGTCTTGTCTAATCCATTTTATGTTAACCCCACTGTTATTCAAAAAAGCAAATGGAGCCTATGCCTTTCTATTTTCATTTGTTAACATTATCGTATTTTTAGTCTTATTTCTTCTAGGTTATTTAAGCCTTCGAGGCTATTTAATAGTGAATCTAATCGCAGAAGTTGTCGCTACAATCTTAGCGTTTATGTTCTTTTTATTGTTTGGAAAAGAGGAAAATGGTCCCTCTGCAAGTGAATCTATGGGAAGTCCAGCTGTTTTCCTTATTTTACTTTTATTTGCAGCCTCTATTTACCCATTTCTTAAGGAATGGCAATATTTTCTTTTGGAAACAGAAGCAACTACGATCTATTGGATTCAGGGAATTTGTATTTTATTCTTTGCCACCTGGAAAAAGCACCAAGCGATCTCTAACTTGGATACCAAAGACCCCAATAACAAAGATTCTCCTAAGGAAACCTTTCTAATTTTAGGTTCCTTGTTTCTATGGTTTGTTATTTTAAGTGCCCTTGCTCTCATGAATTAGATAAGTTCTTTGTTTCTTTCTCCTAATTATAATAAATAAAAAAGCAAATTACCCAGATTAATTTCCGAGTAATTTGCTTCTTAAAGTGACACTAAAATTATAGTGAGATATTAATCCTGTTTCAACATATTTACATCCATCGTAGGATAAGGAATACCAATATCGTTTTTGTTAAATGCTAGTTTGATATTTTCATGTACATAAGCATGTACCGCCCAATAATCTGCTGTAGCTGCCCAAGGACGTACCGC
>CALDEP010000257.1 GCA_937942475.1 uncultured Aureispira sp. | reverse complement strand
AACAAGTGTTGCTAAATATTTTTGAGGATGAAAGTTTTAAAAAATGAGTAGTGTAACGGGTTACACGTCCGATTTTTTTGAAATTTTCAGACCAAAAAGATGACGCAAAACGTTCATTTTATTTATTGAACATTCCTTATTTATCTTTCTTAATCTTCTTAGCTTATTTAATTCCTAATTTTCTAGCAATTTTCTTAGGCAAAGCATCTTTGTGTACCATCATATTCATCGTTTTGTAACGGAAATATGCCTCAGAAGCATAGAAATAACCATCACAGTGATTTCCTGTACCCCAAGAGTTTTTGATCACAAAATACTTTGTTCCATCTTGATCTTTTACGATTCCTGTTGCATGCATTCCATGATCGTCTGTTGTTTGATAATTATCATAAGCAACTTGACGCATTTCTTGTGTAATTTTCTTTTCAGGAACAGGTTGCATGAAAGCATTGCTGATTTTTTCAGCCCCTGCATCACTAAAGTTTCTGTTGTCTTGTCCTTTTTTGCTAATCGTAGATTCATCTTCAGGAACAATTGCCAACGCATCTCTAAACGAGAAACCTTTTTCAGAAACATCTGCTGCCCAAGCCCAAGTGTAGCCTTTCATCAAAGAACTTTCTGCTACTTCCATCAACTCATCTAAAGGCAAGTTATAAACATGACCAAAAGCCCAGTTATCTGGAACAGCCAATACAAATTGCTCATAGAATGGGTGGTGTGTAAAAGAACCTAAGACCACATAATCATCCATGTTCAAGCCCAATTCTTTCGCATAAGTTTTGCCATTGTATTTTTTACCATCTACTTCAAATTCTTCTGGCTTTTTGCCTAAATAAGCATCTAATACACCATCAACAGCATCCATCCAGACAGGTGTCAAAACTCTATTTTGTGGACTTTTGATCACAACATCCACCATAGATTTTAACATAGCATCCATTTCTGCATGATTATGTGTTTTGCTACCGTAGTTTAGTCCTTCATAAGCAGACAATGGAACGATACCATATTTTTTGATAACATAAGGAATATCGTGAAAGGCTCCTCCAGCACTAAAGTTAAAACTACCATGCATACGCACATAGTTAATCGCCTTGTCGTGGTAAGCATTGCGAGCAATCCACATTTCTGACAATTCATGCTTGCCTTTGCCCATGCGCAACAGTTCTGACTCTAAAAAAGATAAAGCTGAGAACGTCCAACAAGTACCTGTTCTACCTTGAGACTGTACAGGAGTGGCTTCCATATCTTTGAGTACCGTAAATTGGTATTCGCTACCTTCTTTGTTGGTTTCTTTTTCGGTCTCTTGCGCCATTGCGCCAAAAGAGGCAGCAGTCATTGCAAGAGTAAATAATACAGACTTATACATAATGATTGTATTTTATTTGTAATGAACTAATTCACTAAGGTTAATTTTTTGCTACTGCAAAATACAAAAAAAGCAGCACATCTTCTTTCACAAAATCTTTTTTCGACAAAACACTTTGGACTATCTATGAATGATGGAATAGTTTAGGCTGCTATCAAGGATTATTTTTTTGCCTGTTTTTATTTTAACACTTCGTGGAGTTTTTAGTTTTTTGATAAAAAACATAAAAACACATCTTATATTAGATTGATTATCAGCTTATTAATGTTTTGAATGCATGAAGCCCATCTAGCTGATAATCAATCTAATATGATTTCTACACGAAGTGTTGTATTTTAAGGCGCCCCTTTATTCTAAAAAAACACCTTCAAACAGGTCTAAACTAAAGTATAAATCCAAAAATGTCCGAAACGAACGGTTTATTGTCCTTTTTCAACGCTTATAAATCATTAATTTAGCGGATATTTGTAAGGCAAAGTTCGGGTTGCATTAGGAATAGTGTGCCCTAAAAATCTAAATCCTAAATCCCATTTTTTTGAATTAATACGATCCTAAATTTATTTGACATTGTAATACAAGCGTGCCTTGTTTTTCTCTAGGAACAAGGCACTCTCCAAAGAAAATGTTTGTGTGATTTTTTTGGTACAAAGAGCGGAGTAGTGACTGCTCAGCGTACTACCTCAAAAGCCAACTGAAGATCAGTTGGCTTTTATTTTTTTGCCCGATGTGGGCTTGTATTTTTCATTAAAATAGTCCTTAGAAAAAATCTAATACCGCCAAAGATTCAAATACTTACAAAATATTTTAGCCAGATTCACAGCATCGTCAATGCCTCGGTGCATGGTTCCTTCAAATTCAAAGCCTTCTCTTTCCAACGCTTTGTTCATGCCTATTGCCCGTCCTATATTTTTAATTCTAGGATATTGATCTTTTAAGCTAATGTGTTTTTTTGCCCATTGACCATCCAATTTATGCAATTGACAGTCTTTGACCAAAGCACTTTTATCAAAAAAGCCCCAAGAGCACAACAAATATTCTTCGCCAGCATTTAGCCCAATCCATTCTTGGAAATCACTAATTACCTCAGGAAATTTATCGGCTTGATTCACGTCCACTTGAGAAATCGTTGTTAGATTCTGACAAAAGTCGGATAGCATTGGATAGACAATAGGTTGTACAAAACTTTCAAAACGACTTTTAATCGTTCCGTGTTCATCAATCAACACCCCTCCTATTTCTATAATTTCTCTTCTTTTTCCTCTAGTCTCCATATCTGTTTCCCAACACGTGGCTTCCAAATCATAGATGATATAATTCATAATTTCGTTTTATTTCTACACGAAGTATTAAAATGAAGAACAACCTTCCCTAAAACTCATACCGAGCCAAAGGAGCTATATTTTGTCCTACAAAATCTTTATTTTTATATTTATAATAAGCCGTCATAGCAATCATTGCGGCATTATCTGTACAATATTCAAATTTAGGTATAAACACCTCCCAACCTTTTTCAGTTCCCACTTCTTCCAACGTTCTTCTCAAACCAGAATTAGCAGAAACACCGCCAGCAATGGCAATTTGATTCACATTGGTTTCTTTTGCAGCTTGTTTTAATTTATTTAATAAAATAGAAACAATTCGCCCTTGTACAGAAGCGCAAATATCCGCTAAGTTTTCCTTAATAAAATTAGGATTCTGACGCATATTTTTCTGTAAGAAGCGCAAGATATTTGTCTTTAGACCACTAAAACTAAAATCTAAATTGGCAATCTTAGGCTCTGTAAATTCAAAGATAGGCTTTCCTTCCTTTGCCATTTTATCAATAATTGGTCCTGCGGGATAATCCAAGCCCAACAATTTTCCTGTTTTGTCAAAGGCCTCTCCTGCGGCATCGTCAATCGTGCTGCCCAATATTTTCATCGACAAATAATCCTCGACCAAAACAATTTGAGTATGTCCTCCTGATACTGTTAAACACAAAAAAGGGAATTTAGGTTGTGGTGCATCGATAAAATGTGCCAATATATGTGCTTGAATGTGATTGACTTCTATCATCGGAATATCCAAGCTCAAAGCCAAGCCTTTGGCAAAAGAAACCCCAACCAACAGAGAACCCATCAATCCAGGACCTCGTGTAAAAGCAATGGCTGTTAATTCTTTTTTGTCTATTCCCGCTTTTCTAAAAGCCATCTCTACAACAGGGACAATATTTGCTTGGTGGGCTCTAGAAGCTACTTCAGGCACAACGCCACCATATTCTTTGTGTATCGTTTGGCTAGCAACACAATTGGATAGAATTTTTCCATCTCTTAATATAGAGGCGGAAGTGTCATCACAAGATGATTCTATGGCTAAAATTGTTATCATAAAGCATCCGATTTTTAAAAGTAGTTCTTGTAATAGTTTTATAAAAAGATGTTCTTTGACAAATCGTGTGGTAATATTTAAACCACTTTTCTATTAGACAGTATAGGTCGTAAGTTTTAAGTAGAAAGTCGTCTGTTTTCTTTTTATAATAAACGACTTACGACTTTCTACTTAAAACTTATATCCCAACTCATAACTGTTAAAAGATAGCCTATGTTTTAAACTCCACACGATTTGCAAAAGAACCTAAAAACATTATAGCTATTATCAAGTACTTTTTTACTTCTTAAAGTTAAATTTAATATCTTTACACTTTCCTATTCTAAACTGTTTCACCAATGAAATTGTTTAGAAAAACAGTTACACTTATGTTAAAAAAATAAGCGAGTTGTATCTAGCACAATAATGGTTAATTATAAATAATTCGTCTTAAAAACTGTTTAAAGACGTTGTTTTAAATAGGAAGTTGTTTAGAATTGCGTCTTTTTTAAATATGAGTACAATTTTTGGTCCTAATTAAGGCGGGTTTGAGGAGAATAGCCGTAGCTATTTGACGAAAAGCCAACGCAGAGTAGGGCAAAAAGTGATTTCATATTTGATTATTACTTAATTCTAAACAACTTCTAGGCTTGCAAAGATAATAATAATTCCTCAAAAAAGACAGATAACATTAAGCATCAACCAGAACATACTAATCCGAAGGAAGAAGCCGTAGAAGCAAAGCCCAAGAAAGGGCTAGGCAGACGGCTTGTTGGTCGTCTCTGGGGCTTCGTTACAGGTTTTATAAAAACAGTCATTGCGGTTTTATTAATCGTTTATGTTTTGTTGTGGATTCCTTGGGTTCAAATTCAATTAGGCAATGTTGTGGCAAGTGCCTTGTCTAAAGCTTGGGACACCACGGTTGAAATTGAACGCTTAGAGATTTCTCCTTTCTCCAATTTTAAATTTCATGGTGTATTTATTGCCGACCATTATCAAGATACCTTGATTTATGCCGATTGTGCTGAAGCACAACGATACGACCTATTTGGATTGTTCAACAAAGAAATTACAATTGGCAATATTATCGTTAGTGATGCGGTGTTCAAAGTACAACGCCATCCTGAAGAAGAGTTCTTTAACATTCACTTTCTGATCAGCTTTTTTGAAGCGGGTGAGGTCAAAGAACCTCGTCCAGAAAAATTCAAACTCTATTTTGGAGGAGCCGAGTTAGTCAATGCTAGAATTCATTTAGCCGATACCGCCATTGGTACTGCTGCCCTAATCACTTGTGATACAGGTTATGTGCATGGACATGACACGGAAGGCGTTGATATGATTGGTAAGAAAGTATGGGGAGATATTGCTCATTTATCGAATGCGAATATTACCGTTCGAATATTTGACAAAGTAGAGATTCCCAACATAGATTCTTCTTTTTGGGAAGTTCCTGTAGACACAACTATTGCCGATTGGAATGTGGGTTGTGAAAAATTTATGCTTAGCAATGTCAATTTTCGCTTAATCAATGAGCGTACAGGCTTCAAAGCAGATAGTACTCGTTCCTTAGATTTTGCCAACCTCAATTTTAAAAATATTAATCTAGATGTAGATTCTTTCCGATTGCAACATGAAGTTTTCACAGGACATGTCAACAAAATTCATGGACTAAATCATGGTGGTTTTGAACTCAAAGAACTTTCTGGAGATGCCATTATTAGCCCGCAAACGGTTACGCTGAGTAATTTTAAATTAGAAACCAATTCCAGTACGATTGGGCATGCCATCAAATTAGAATACGACGGGTATAAGGATTTTTATGAATTTCCAGACAAAGTAAAAATAACAGGCACCTTTGACAGCAGCACGAATATTACGTTTAGAGATATAGCCGCTTTCGCTCCTCAAATCAAGAAAAATGTCTTTATTGAAAATAACTTGGATCGTCCAATCTATGTTAAAGGCAAATTTAGAGGTACTGTTAATAACTTTAGAGCCAAAGATCTAGACATCAAGGTACACAACTCTAGGATTGTAGGCAATATTTCCATGAATGACATCACGATCCCTGATGCTGCTTTTATGGATTTGAAACTCAAAAAAGTTTCTACTGATTATAAAGATCTAAAGCAAATTATCTCTTTTGTAAACCTACCTGAAAATCTAGCAACATTAGGGCAAATGAACTTTGAAGGTTCTTATACAGGATTCTTCCAAGATTTTGTTGCCTACGGACAATTAGATACCAAACTGGGGCGTATCAATTCAGATTTACGACTCAATTTGCGCAAAGGGAAATCTCAGGCAGCCTATAATGGTGGTTTTAGGTTTAATAACTTTGATGTTGGCGCCTTTATTGACAATGATGATGTTGGTAGAATTAGCTTGCAAACGAATATAGAAGGAACAGGACTTACGCTTGAAGCCTTAGATGCAGAGCTTAAAAATGCCAAGATTGATAGTTTTACATTTAAGGAGTATAAGTACGAAGATATTGCGATTGATGGTCGTTTCAAACAAAAGAAATTTGATGGGGATATTGTGTCTAAAGACAGCAATATGTATGTTTTCATTCGGGGTATTGTTGACTTGAGCGAAGAATTGCCCAGTGTCGATATTCTAGGAAATGTCAAGAACATTGATTTCCAAAAATTAAATATTTCTAAAGAATCTATTGGGCTTCACTTAGATACCTTTGACATTAATGCACGGGGAACTAATATTGATAACTTCACAGGAAATTTGACCATTAGAGGTATCAAAGGGCATCGAGAGGACGTGTATTCAGAATTAGATTTGGTGAGCGTCAAGGCAACCAATGTTCCTGATTCTACGGATATTATTGTCAATGGAGATAGCAGCGTACTTGTTGGAATGACCCGTTATATCAACTTAAAATCTGATATTATTGATGTTAATGTTTATGGTCAATATGATGTGGTCAATTTAGTCCGTTCGATCGAAAACTTTATAAAAGTCAATCACCCCAACCTATACAAAGAACTGTATCAAAAACCCATTCTAAAGGAAGTTGCTATTGATAGTTTAGACGACCGCCCCTTTATGGATGTCATTGCTCAGGTAGACAGAATAACTCTGGACACCATTCCAGATCAAGACTTTAATATTATTATTAGTATTCCTAAGACGACAAAAAATATTACGCAGCTTATTGACAAGAATTTCAAATCCTTAGAACGTATTTTTCTAACAGGGGATTATGATGGTTCTGGAGGCTCGCTCGTCTTGGAGGGAGAAGTTGGAAAAGTACACGTAGGAAATGTTGAAATTGATAATATAAAACTTAAAAAAGGACAAGCTTTTGGTTCTACCTTCGATGTTTTAAGTTCTGTGGATACCTTAAAGTTGGATGGAAAATCATTTATTCCCAATATCAACCTTTCTCTGAATGCGATTGGGGATTCGGTCCTATTTAAGGTGAATGCAGATGGGGTTGGTGAAATTGCTAAAAAACTATCCATTAATGGAAAATTAGAACTCAAGGAAAATCTAATCATCTTAAAATTAGATACGTCTCGTTTATATATTTTGAATGAAAAATGGACGATTAATGATAATAACCACATTAAGATTGGAGATAAGGTGCTTGATGTTCAGAATGTAAAATTGACTAGTGGTAATAAATTAGTCGAATTAAGTAGTATTAATAAAAATAGAGGGGCTAAAGTTAATTTCCAAAACATCAATTTGGGTTGGCTTTATGGCATGATGCAACCCTTGCCTAAAATTGAAATTGGCGGTATTTTCTCTGGAGCCGCTTCCATGCAAAATGTCTTTAACCAAAAAGGCATTCAGGCGGATGTTTTAATTGACACCTTAATTATTAACGACGATTATTGGGGAAGTAATTCTAGATTAACGGCATCTGCTGATAGCTTGAAATCTACTTTCAAGGGGTATTTTTCACACAGTAGTAATTTTGTAGATAGTCTATCTGTAAGGGCTGAATTCACCCCTACCTTTGCAACAGAAGAAGAATCCTTGCAAAACCTACTAGACATTAACATCAAGGCAGATGGTGCTAAAGCTAAAATATTAGAGTATTTCTTAAAAGAGCAAATCTCTGAAACGGAAGGAAATGCCTTTGCAGAAGCAAGATTATTTGGCAATATTAAAGGCAAAAAGACCGTCTTAAACATAGAAGGAGACGGCATTATGAAAGGAGTCAAAACTAAGATTAACTTCTTGCAAACAAAATACATCTTGTCGGACGCCAAGATAAAAATTGACAACAAAGGGTTTCATATTGATCCTAAAATTCAGTTTACACTTAATAACAAATACAAATCAGGTGGCGTTCCTGTTGTTGTAGAAGGAGAACCCGATAACATCGCCTACCTTGATGGAAGTTTGACGCACGATCATCTTAAAAATTTTGGTCTAGATATTTTTGCGATTCTTGATAATAACTTAGCCATGAATACGACGATAGAAGACAATAGCACCTTCTATGGAAAAGTCTATGCCTCTGGTACCGTTGAATTTAAAGGTCCTTTTGAACGATTGAAACTAAAATTAGACCTTGCAACCGAGGACAACAGTGTCTTTAATTTGCCTATTGGTGGTCCAATGGAGGTGACTGAAACCAATTACATTTCCTTTATCGATGTCAATGCAAAAAAGGATTCTGTAGAAGAAAAAAGCATCAAGGATCAAGTGCTTACTGGCTTGGACATTGAAATCATTGCCAATATAAGACCTGGTGCGCTTGCTCGATTGATTATTGATGAAAAAGCAGGAGATGTGATTCAAGGACGTGGTAGAAGTGATGACATGCGTGTGAGTTACAGCCCGACAGGTGAATTAAAGATATTTGGCGAGTATTTTATTGAAGAGGGAGACTACCTATTTACGTATAAAAACTTAATCAACAAACCTTTTAAAGTGAAGAAAGGGGGAACGATTACTTGGGGAGATAATGATGGAGATCCTTTCAAAGCAAAATTAGATATAAAAGCGGCTTATGAGAAAAACTTAGGCGTAGCCAACTTGGTTCAGGAGGACATCTCCATCAACCCGAACTTGTCTAGTATCGCCAACAAGTCTTATCAAGTCAAGTTATTGATGGGCTTAAAAGGAGAGTTGTTTTCCCCAGAGGTTGCCTTTGAAATTCAAATTGACAATCTAGCGCCAGCTTTACAAACACCTGTGCGTTTAGCCCTTGCAGATATTAATGCGGATAAAAATAAATTGAATCGCCAAGTTTTTGGCATCATTGCCCTCCAACAGTTTTTGCCTTTAGAAAGTGGCAGCAATATCGATGTGGTTTCTTCTGGTATTAATACAGGAATTAATACCTTGAGTGAATTGGTTTCTCAACAATTATCCTTGTATGTGAATGATTTATTGGAAGGAGTTATCAAAGATGTTGACTTTATTTCTAGCTTAGAATTTGATTTTAATTTTAATATTCAAGACAACGAAACTCAAACCGTTAGTTCAACCACGTCGAATGTACAGTTGGGCAGTAATATTAAATTTTTAGACGATCGCTTGACGGTTTATGCAGGAACCAATATTGACATTGCTGGCGATGATCAAGTCGTGGATAATTTAGAGGCTAGTAATAATTATATTGGTGGTAACTTTAAGATAGAATATATTCTTACCAAAGATGGGCAATTGAGAATAAAAGCCTACAACCGTACAGAATCTACTATTCTGGGACAAAGTACTCGTACTGGAGTTGGTATTTCTTACCGAAAAGAGTTCGACACCCTACAAGATTTAATTGATGAAGCGAAAAGTAACCGTAAAAGGAATAAAGAAGATCGCTACATCAACCAACGTAGGAATTGTAAACTAAAGATTACAAAACTCAAAGAAGAAATTAGTACTTCTACAAATGAGAAAGCAAAGGAACGCTTAGGCAAAAAAATAGCGCGCCTAGAAGTTAAGCTTGCCAAAGCAGTAGAGAATTTGGAGAACTTGCCTAAGGAAGAATAAAGAAACACTTGAAGCTGAGCGTATACAAAAAAAAGAAGGGAAATATCATTAAGATATTTCCCTTCTTTTGTATTCTATTTCTATGCTACTCTTGTCTCTAATCTTCGATAACAGCAGAAAGACCTCTATCGACTAAAGCATCTTTAATTGGCTTCAGTTCTTTTTTAGAACCTGTTTTTACCGTTGCTTTACCTTTGAAGTGAACCAAATAGCTCAACTGTTCTGCTTGTGCAGGATTATGGCGACAAACCTCCACAAAGGATTCAATCACCCAATCAAAAGTATTATGATCGTCATTGTAAACAATTACTTTCGAATGATTACCAATCAATTCTTGGAGGGCAATTTCTTCTTCTTTGCCTTGCCAAGACATTTTTGTTGTGTGCTCCAACATAGTTTTTTAGTTTTATTTGATCGTATTTATTAATCGCTGATACCTAATATACAAAATTACGATAAGTTTACATAAAAACCGTGTAATAAGTTCATGAAAACCCTCAATAATTAACCCTATTTAACAATGTTTATACTTTATAATAGTTGAATTTGTAAACAGAAATCCAGTGAGGTTGTTCTAAATTTTGAATAAGGCAATCACTAGCTCCTAAAGTTTCTGACTTTAAGATTTAGTCCTTATAAAATCATTGAAATTAACGTACCTTTACGATGTTATAAATTATTTCGTTCTCGTAAGTAGTTAGTCTTAATTAATCGACACATTTTTGAAAGGCTATTTTTTCGCCAGCCTTCATTATTTTTTATAGCAATAGCGGTGCTATTCCTATAAAAAATGCTTCGTCTGACAAAAAAATATCTGCTCTCAAAAATGAC
>CALDEP010000256.1 GCA_937942475.1 uncultured Aureispira sp. | reverse complement strand
GTTAGTTGGCTTATTCCCGAATTTATTTTTGAGTTTTTTGAATTTAATTATGTTTTATATTGGTCTTTAGGGCCATTTTTAGGCATTACAATATCCGTATTCATTATGACTTTTTTACTAAAAAGACTAAGAGTACATGGCAAATAAGCAGCAAAATCTACTCACCTTTCAATCAATACGATACACGACACAACCTCAACAACTCTCACAAACCACCCCCCAAACCACTTCAATCCAATCCGAATTAGCGATACTCTTAATCGACTGAATTTCATGATCCAAAGCCGTTTTTTCCTTTTGGAATTTTTCCAAAGAAATGTATGGTTTTTTCTCTTTTAGAGCCTCTATTTTTTTAGCAATTTTTAAATAATTAAAATAGACCTCCTTGCGATATTCAGAAAGCTGCTTGTTGCGTTTGACATAAATTCTAAACGCTTGAACCAAAGAGCTAAAAGCTTCCGATTCGCCCAATTCATAATAAATTTTGAGTTGAATATCCTTTGCCCTCAAATCAAGGTTCCCAACTGCAATTGAACTTTGTACAAATCAAGAAATTCTTGATAATAATTGCTTTGTCCACTATTGATTTTTTGAATGCAATAGTTTTCAGCATAATCGTACATGGATTTAGCTTCTTCTGTCGTCAATTTAGGGGCTTATGGACAGGGCTTAACTTGTCACTTATGTTGTCTTTATGATAATTATTTTAATTATGGATTAGTATAAGATGTACTAATTATATAGACTATAAATCATAAGCTAAAAAAGAAAATAGCATAAAAAAAGGCTGTCAGAATATATTCTCTGACAGCCTTTTACTATTTTTCATGAATCGCCTAGCAACAACCGCCACCATCGTAGAAGTAAGTAGATTCAGAAATATAAATATCTTCGCGTCCCAAGTCCAATAAATCTTGAGCCGTTTTGTCGCAAATAGCAATCGGTTGATTTTGAAGTAAAGTATGTCCTTTCTCATCGTCAAAGAAATCCTCATCACCATAGTAAATCGCTGTTTTTCCTGTGAAGACACAAGGACCATCTTCTGGCATAGGGTCTTTGATCGCACAAACCTCGACACTTTCAATATAGATCAACTCATCTGTGTGATAATGTTTAGGATCCAAGATGCGGTAAGGACGTTTTGCACGCACTTCAACCGTTCCAAAACCAACACTAGTAATCATGTCGATATAGTCCTTCAAAGGAATAGAACCACTCAAGCACAAGGCTCTTAAACGGTCGTCATTTCTTAATTCTTCAGGCATAACTTGCTCACAAGTTGGGTCAGACATGACCAAACGACCATGAGGTTTTAAGGTACGATAAACTTCTTCTAAGGCTTTTTTGAGGTCGTCTAATTTGAAAATATTAAACAAGCAATTTTGTGCTGCAACATCAATCGTCCCATCTTCAACAGGCAAATTTAGCGCATCCCCTTTTTTGAGCTCAACAAATTCAGATTTAAACCAAGGGTTTAATACCTCTGCTTCTTTAAAATTTTCACGAGAAGCCCTTAACATTTCATCGACGACATCGACCCCAATAACGCCTGCTTTTTGACGACTGAAATAAGCAAATTGCAACAATTCCATTCCTCCACCAGCACCAACGTATAAAATTTTAGGATCGTTGACTAAATCTCTTGGATTGACAGTACTTCCACAACCATAATTCATCTGCAACATGATGTTTGGAATGTCCAAACCTGGTAATTGCCAAATAGGAGTTGTTGTACAGCATAGCCCAACATCTGGTGTTTCAGCAGCTTGTTTATAGACATCTTTAGTTGTCTCTAGATACTCTTTTTTCATAACCTTGATATTTTTATCTGCTTTTACTTCTGGTAATATTTAGTGGAATTAACGATATTATTTCAAGTATTTTAACTTGTTTTAATGTGCTAATTTGTCGCTAAAGATACAACAAAAAATAAGTGATGTCTATTAAGAATTCTAATTATAATGTTTTGATTAACGTACATTTCGTCCTTTCCATGCATAACCCTTACGTATATTTCCCAAGAAACCTACCGTGACAATATACCACCAATGCAAGAATAGGGAAGGGATAAAGGCACGCATTAATTTAGGACGGTCAAAGAATAAGGTCATCATTCCCAAGAAGAAAAAATCAGCAAAACCCTTGGCTATAAATTTGAACAAAAACCAAAAAAGAAACATATAATCGTAGGAAATTAAAATAAAATCAAACAACATACTAAGGCATAAAACCCAAACGACCACAAGAATGGCTAGGGTTTGCCAATTGGTATAAGCACTAGATTTGGATGCCCAGCGGATACGTTGCTCCAAAAAAGCTTTCACACTTGGTTTAGGAGTTGTTAAGGTTTGCGCTTTATTATTTTTCAGGTAGCCAATTTGTGCAGGATATTTTGAGGCAATTTTTTGCATCAAAAGCATATCATCTCCCGACGCCAAATGATCGATTCCTTCAAAGCCATTAACGGCATCAAAAGCGGCTCGTTCATAGGCTAAGTTAGCGCCATTGCACATGTTCATAAATTGCCCCTGAATTCCTGCACCAGATACCGCCATCATCCCCATGAAATCTAAGGTTTGGAAGCGTTCAAATATAGACTGCTCTTGGTGAAAGGCAACAGGAGCGGCAATTAATTTCGATTGATGTTCTTCATAATAACTGACCAAATACTTCAACCAATCTTTCCCCATAATACAATCAGCATCAGTGGTAACAATTAAAGTTCCTGTAGATTGTTCTATGGCGATTTGGATGGCTTGTTTCTTTCCAGTTTTATCTTTTGGTAAATCTAATAGATGCAAGTATTTCTCTTGGAAGGAGTTGACAATGGCAGCAGTTTCATCTTCAGAATGATCGTTTACGACCCAAATTTCTAGCAATGTTTTAGGATAGGTTTGTGCTAGGACAGCCTCCAAACATCCCTTGATATTATCGGCTTCATTCCTTGCGGCAATGATAAGGCTTACTTTCGTTTGGAAGGTCTTATTAGAGGGAATATCCCATTCTTCCAATAGGTTCCAATAGAATATATAAGCCAATATAATGAATAAGTAGCATAAAATGAGTGCAATAGAGAATATGGAGTAGGTAATGAACATGGAGTAGAAAGTTAATTTTTTTTATAAAAAATTAGGTAAGAATTACCAAAAGTACTACTTTGAGAATGCAAGGGACGGCCAACAAAAATAGGAATGAAGTTTTGTTTAAGTATTATTCTCTTTCTTCTAAACAAAAGTCTTTTTAAGTAAGAAAGGAAATATTTAAACGTATTTTTTGTAAAAAAATCAAAATTAAATCTAGTTTTTTTTTGAATAAGAATAAGTAAACTGTTGATAATTAAAAATTTATTGTGCTGGTCGAGCCCAATTGCTAAAAATAAGAACGCTCAAAATAAAGTAGAGTATGAAGAGATTATTTATGCTTATCCTATTGTCTTTTATATTTGTTTCTTTTAATATCCAAGCACAGGATAATTCTTACAGTAAGGATGCTGTTCAGTTAGCAGCTCGTTTGGTGGTGAATGAATCTATTGGGGAGATTTCGGAACACCTTATTTATTCTATTGAAGATGCTTTAGTGGCAGTCGCTGAAAGCCCTTATGTTGCTGCTAATGCTGTTGCGCATCGGTATAATATCCACACCAGCCCAGTTGCAAACATTACAAACGCACGTATTATTTTAGGAAAGGAAGCAAAATGGAGTGATGATATTTCTGATAATCCTATCCAAAAAATCTTGCCTAATTACGAATTTACCTTAGATATAGCAGAAACAACAGACGCTTATGTTGTCTTGAATTTCTCTAGTAAAAAGGCAGTTAATATGAAGTTTATTGCCAACGAAATTTCTTATTTAGAAAATGTTTGGATGGTCGAATTGCCGACCACTTCTTTAAACAAAGATGACATTCGAATCAAAAAAATAGATGGAGGATATATCCTTACGTATGTCTATCATACAGGCGATTGTGAAAGTTCTTGTGGCGAAACGCACTACTGGAATTTTGAAGTAGAACACAATGGAAACGTGCAGTTTTTAGGAGAACATGGCGCTGATTTAGCTGTAAATTCTCAAGATACCGAGAAAAGTTTCTTTACCTTATTGGATCAGCAAAGACCTTAAAGAATCTAACTTTAGTGATGGTCAAAAAATAAGTTATTCACAACCGCTTAAATTATTTTTTATCCTTACTAAGCAACTCTATGGAGGTACAAGTACTTAAATTACTTCAATTTTTAATACATTACGGCTTACATTTCTTAGCGCCTGGATTGATTGCTTATATTTTTTTTAGAAAAAATTGGAAAAAAGCATGGCTTCTAATGGCCTTAACGATATTGGTTGACTTAGACCACCTGTTGGCAGATCCTATCTTCGATCCCAAAAGATGTAGTATTGGTTTTCATCCCTTGCACACTTGGCCTGCAATGCTTGTTTATGCCCTCATGCTTTGTTTTCCAAAAACTAGAATCGTTGGCTTGGGTTTGTTGTTTCATATGCTAACAGATTATCAAGATTGTATTTGGAATGCCTATATTCGTTCTTTGCCAATTGTAAAATAGAATACTCCGTTAATTAGCTACACTGAGCCTTCGGGTTTTAAACGGAGTAATGAAAATAACAAAACATGAATCAAGTCTGGATAAAAAAATCACAAGACAAGTTAAAAGAAGAAGTTTTTAGAGCCTTGGAGGAAAATGTATCCTATATAGACAAATCTATATTAGGTGTGCCTGCCTCTTATTTGAATGATAAAGTGTTTAACCAAGATGTTGCCTTTCTAAAAGATGCTCCTTTTTTAAGTGCCCTAGTGCAGAATCCTAATCATATAGGCTGTCATACTTTGGGGGCGTCAGAATCATTCTTTACGGGGACACATGCGATTGAAAAAGAGTTGATTGAAATCTGTGCGGTAGACATTCTCAAAGGAAATATAGGCGAGCAAGATGGCTATATTGCATCAGGAGGAACGGAAGCAAATATTCAAGCTATTTGGATTTATAGAAACTATTTTCAAAAAGAATTGGGGGCTGAACAAAGTGAAATTGCTATAATTTGTAGTGAAGACAGTCATTATTCTATGGACAAAGCTTCTAATTTATTGTCTATAAGTTTGTACAAATATTTAGTAGATCAAGAAGATAGAAGCGTTAAAAAAGAGTGTTTAATAGAAACCATTGCTTTAGCCAAAACGGAGGGCAAAAAGTATTTTATTTTTGTGGCAAATATGATGACCACGATGTTTGGTTCAATAGATGATATTGAATTAATCGTAGAGGTGTTGAAAGAGCAAGAGGTCTTGTTCAAAATCCATGTAGATGGCGCTTATGGAGGCTTTTATTACCCATTTTCAAACGAAGAAAGCTTACTCACATTCAAGAATCCAGCGATTAGCTCCTTTACTTTAGATGCGCACAAAATGGCGCAGTCGCCCTATGGAACAGGAATTTTCTTAATTAGAAAAGGATTGATAGAGTATGTAAATACTAAAGAGGCAAGCTATGTGGAAGGGGAAGATTTTACACTGATAGGCAGTCGATCAGGGGCAAATGCAATCGCTGTGTGGATGATTTTGTGCAAAAATGGTCCTTTTGGATGGTATGAGAAGATTTTTATTTTGCAAAAAAGAGCGGAGTGGTTGTCCAAACAACTGGATAAGCTGAATATAGCTTATTATAGAAATTCTTTTTCTAATATTATAACCATCAAAAGTGCTTCCATAGAGAAAGATTTGGCAGAGAAATATTACCTCGTTCCAGACAATCACACAAAGCCTAAATGGTATAAAGTAGTTATCATGGAGCATGTTACCGTTGATTTGCTAATTTTATTAGTACAGGATTTAGAGAAAATAAACAGCCTGAAATCTTAAAACTATTGCAAGAAATAGAACTATTAAATAGATTGCAGGAGCTTATAAAATCGGGCGATGCCAGCAATATAGCACTTGCTTTTGAATTAGGAAAGGGGCAGAATATATCCGCAGAACAGTTGCTTCCGCCTTGGGAACCTTTACTTAAATTCTTGGAAGCTTATTATCTGGATTTTATAAATATTCGAAAGGAAACCCCAACCCAAATACTATCAAAAATAGTAAGCACAACAGAACTTAGTTCAATCGTACAGTTCGATCAAAAGACAATCAAAAAACTCCCTGAATCTATTGGTTTAATGGTGAATTTGAGGGAATTAGACTTGGGTAATAACCACCTTTCTACGCTTCCAAAATCCATTAAGCACTTGGAGCATTTAGGTTTTCTGAATGTTATCAGTAACAACATTAAATCCTTGCCCAAAGAGCTAAAATTGCTTTCTAACTTGGATAAAATATTTTGGAGTTCTAATGACATTCAAATCTTACCAAGTAGATTAAACTTTCCTTCAAACCTTAAATTTCTGACGTTGGATGGCAATAGACTTAAAAAAGTGCCCCCATCTTTAGGAAATTATGCTGATTTAAAGTTTTTGAACCTAAGCAACAACTTATTAGAAACGATTCCTAAAAGCCTTTTCAAGCTGGATCACTTAAAAAAACTTCATCTGGAAGAAAATAGGTTGTCTCGAAAAGAAAAGCAAAAAATCAAAAAGAATCTACCCAATTGTACCATTTATTTTTGATTCCTACTGAATCTAGAATACTTTCTAAATATTAATACCAAGAAAGAGAAGGTATTGTATGGAAGATTCCTTATCTTATAAGAATCAAATAACCGAAACAGTAGAACGATGAAAAAGGGCGAATTAGAGAAAAAAGTAAAGAATAAAGAAGATCTAGGAGGCATAG
>CALDEP010000255.1 GCA_937942475.1 uncultured Aureispira sp. | reverse complement strand
ATTTGAGGGAATGAGAGGTAAGCCTTAGTTAATTTTTATCGTTCTTTTGCAAATCGTGTGGAGTTTAAAAGATAACTTATCTTTTAACAGCTATGAATTGGGATATAAGTTTTAAGTAGAAAGTCGTAAGTCGTTTATTATCAAAATAAAACATACGACTTTCTACTTAAAACTTACTACTCATACTGTCTAATAGAAAAATGGTTTAGCTTATTACCACACGATTTGTCAAAGAACGATTTTTATTAATTTTCATTAATATTTCCCTCTAAGACTTTCGTTTTTTGTTCTATCATTTCAAGCCTTTCTTTTCTTGCAATATAGACCCGTTCAGAAATTTTATTCGTTCTTTTTTCTTCTTCCAAGCTAGCCTTAGCCAAGCTTATTTTTTCCTTAGCTTTAACAACAACCGCCGCTCCTTCTTTGATAGCGATTTCTAGAGCTACTTGTTTTTCTGCATATTTGGTTTGAGCATATAGGATTCGCTCTTGTCCCAAACCTACTTTTTCTTTCTTTACTACTGTTGTTCCTATTGACACTCCCCCATGTAAAATGGTTTGTTTTTCTAGGTCTTCTTTGTCACCTGAATCTTGAGCTTTTGTAGGAGTATTCAGAGCAACATAACATACAATTGTAAACAGTAGATACTTCATGGTAAGAATTGTTAATCGTTTCTATTAAAAAAAATCATCCATATAAATGTCTGTTTTTCTTATGATTAAGACCCGTACATTTTTGCCAAAATGAGTGCATTCTTGCCAAAATTTTCATAAAGCTAAAAGTAAAATTTATTTTTTTATATTTATATGAAAAATAAATTTTTATTTTTCTTGCAGAATTCATTTCAATAGCTAAAAACTAAAGAAATGCAAAAAAACAAACCAACATTACTAATAAAACTGGTAACAGAGTTCGTTAAATGAGATACTAACGAACTCTGTTTATTAGGTTAAAGCTCTTCTAATAAAGCTTCTAATTCTTTCGTAGAAGCATCAAGATCTGCTTGTTTTTCTTCTAACTTTTTAGTCTCTGCTTCTAATTCAATGACTTCTGTTTTTTCCTCCTCTGAAATCGTCTCTGGTGTTTCACCACCACAACTTATCATAAAAAAAGATAAAGCAAAACTTCCCAATATAATTAATTTTTTCATGTTGTTTTTTTTTAATGATTGATTACAAATAAGCTATAAATTACATTCCGTCTTTACTTTTAAGCAATTTATTTTCTAGATCTTTTGCTTTTTGCTCAATCATCTCAATTCTAGCTTTTTTCGTATTATATTCTTCTTCTGTTATTTTATTTTCTACTTTGTCTTTCTCTAAAGCTTCTTTTGCTAAAGCAACTTTGTCTTTGGCTTTCGAAACAGTAGCTTCTCCTTTATCGATAGACGTTTTGACAGCAGCTTTCTTTTCTATATTTTTAGCTTTAGCTTGTTTTGCACGTTCTTTACCAAATCCTGTTACAACTGAATCTGCTTGGCTCTTTCCGTAAGCATTTCCTTTATTCATTTTCTCTTTACCATTGCCATTACCATTACTTGCTGCTGCGCTCTTTCCGTTATTTTCTTTGTTTACCAAAGATTTTCCCTTCTCTATACTTTTATCTCCAAGGTTTTCAACAACATCTTGTCCTTTAGCAACGCCTTTATTTCCTACATTACCAACAGCATCTTGTCCTTTCTTTACAGCACCTTTAGCCATTTTAGAAGTTGCAGAATTTCCATTTCCTGTTACTTTATCACCAGCTTTACCAACCAGTTCTTGACCTTTCGCAACTCCTTTTTTGCCTTCTTTACCAACTATATCTTTACCTTTTTGAATTCCTTTTTTACCTGCTTCTTCTGCCTTTGTTTTTGCTTGATTGGTCCCATCTTGAACGGTTTTGCCAACTTGGTCCTTCATATTACCAATATTCTGAGCATTCCCTTCACTCACAAAAGCAAAACAAAATGCAATTATAACTAATAAACTTTTCATTTTTAACATTTTACATATTTTTACAAAATTGTGTTTACAAGGACAATATCCAATATTCATTTAGCATAAGAGCGTCCTTTCCTGCCAAAAAAAAATATATTCTTGCCAAGAGTGCTATTAAAGTTAATTATCAACTCATGGTTACGCATAAAACCAATTAGGCTGCTTAACATTAAGAAAATAGCTTACCAAATAGGTTTTAATGTTGAATTTTGAATGCTTAATTTTTAATGCCTTATTTTCATCGAAAAGGCATTAAACATTCAAAATTAAGCATTCAGCATTAAAACCGTATTTTTTAAGTAAAAGTAAGTTTAATATTTCTTAAAATGTTCTTGCGTAACTTCATATGAATAAGATCTTATTATTAATTCCATGTTGACGTTTTAAAAATCAAAATCTCGACCATGATTTTTTCTATAAGTACATTCATTCGATGCTCCATATCGGTCCATTGCTAAAAAATTATGCTTACCTCGAAGTTGAAGCTGTAATTCAAAAAAAGTTGCTTGCCATTTTCCTACTGTAGACATTTTTTCCAATATTTGTCGGGTGAGTTCTTTTATGCTCATAGGCAAAAATCTTTTTTGTGTTTTGTTTTTTACCACAAAACAAAACTAAGATTTTACCGCTTTTCTTAAAGTCGCCCCGAACCATTGTAAGAATGAACCTATTGGGTTTGGTATTGTTGAAGTGGGTAAACAAGTAGATTAAAAGATGGAAATACGATTGTTAAAAAGAGGCGAAATTGAGGAAGGAAAGTGGAATGGTTGTGTGCATTATGCTGCCAATAGCAAAATTTATGGCTATACCTGGTATTTGGATAATGTAGCCAACGATTGGGTGGGCTTGGTAGAAGGAGATTATCAATCTGTTTTTCCTTTGATTTGGAACGATAAATTGTTTAAAATAAAACAACTGTATCAACCATTTTTATGTCAACAACTAGGTTTGTTTACGGTTAATATACGTTCTAAAGAACGAATTAATAAGTTTTTGGAAGCCATTCCAAAAGAGTTTAAATATTGGGATCTTAGCCTGAATGATGGCAATTCGAGTGTGCTCAAATTGAAAGAATACGATGTTGTTGAGAAGAAAAATTATCATTTAGAACTCAATAAACCTTATGACGAATTGCATCAAGGTTATTCTAAAAATGTCAAGCGCAATCTCAAGAAAGCAATGAAAGAGGGCTTGTATTTGACGGGGAATTTAAAGCCAGAAACCTTTGTTGAAGCCGTCAAAAAAGCACAATTAGCAAAAGGAATTCAACACCCCGAAGCCCTGTATCATACCGCTCACCGAATTATTTGGAATTGTTTGCATCGTGGAAAAGGCGTTATTACAGCAGCTTATAATACCGATAAAGAATTGTGTGCCGCCATCTTTTTTATGTTTGATGGTCGAGCAATTATCAATTTACTTAATGTAAGTACTGCCATTGGCAAAGACATTGGTGCAATGCCTTATTTGTTGGATGCAACGATCAAAAGAGAGGCAGAAAGTTTTAAATACATTGATTTTGAAGGTTCTTCTGTTCCTGGAATTGCTCGGTTTTACGAAAGCTTTGGAGCAGAGAACGTGCCTTATTATCAAATAAAGCAAAATGAACTTCCTTGGTGGGCAAAATGGAGGAAGAAATAATCGACCTTTATAAAGCTTATATTACTCTTTCTTATAAATCTAGAAAGGCTACTTGTTTTCTTCGATTTTTATGCTTAAATTGTAGATTAAGAACAATAATTTTGCAAGAGGTGCCTAAGCTAAAAAATATACAATGGCAAACGATTTAGACGACATATTTGGTGACGATGAGGATTTAGCTTCTTTTTTTAATGAAGAGGAGAACGATGATGACGAATTGGCGGCTCTTTTTTCGGAAGATGAAGAGGAGGATGACGACGATTTAGCTTCCCTTTTTACAGAGGATGAAGAGGATGAGGATGATTTGGCTTCGTTCTTTGAAGAGGATGAGGTAGATGAAGAAGAAGACAACAACGATTTAGCCTCCTTTTTTGACGAGGAATCCAATGAGACAGGAAAGAATGATACGGGAGACCTAGCTTCTTTTTTTGGAAATAATGAGGACGAGGAAGAAGAAGAGGATGATGATAGTGGGGGGCTTTTTGGTGAAGTACTAGGTACTTTTTCTGAAAAACCAGCACCT
Organism: uncultured Aureispira sp.; assembly: GCA_937942475.1. Taxonomy (GTDB): domain Bacteria; phylum Bacteroidota; class Bacteroidia; order Chitinophagales; family Saprospiraceae; genus Aureispira. The sequence continues at coordinate 12,681 of CALDEP010000255.1, read as the reverse complement.
GCATTGCCCTATAAGAGGGAAAAAAGAAAGGCTAAATTAGATATTACGAAGAGTTCTAAAGACGATCATCGGAAAGTAAAGCGATATACCAAAAGTGAATTGGACGAGCAACTTAAAAGAGATTATAAATATATGCTCGGTAAACCTTATATGGTCATCCAACCCGTTACTATTATGGCGGATTATCCTTATAAGAAAAAGAAAAGCAACTCTGATTCCATCGAAAGTTACAATGTAGAGTATGATTATGTACTTGTTATTGGTAAGTTGTTGAAATGGCGTAGTACCGAAGAGTTTAAAAGAAAACCTTATAAATTAGGTGAAATTATGTATATGAAACGAGGTGTTTATTGGGTCAATGGGACTCAAATAAGCATGAACCCTCATTTTGCGATTGTGCTGCACCGTTCTTACAAAAGGATTAAGTCCAAACGTATTCGCGATATGTTGGCGCCACTCAAACAACGTCTCCGCCCAGGAAAGCCATTTAGTATTTATAAAGAATTTCCAATTCTTGTAGAAAGAACAGGTGTTTTTAGTTAGAAACTAATCTACAAAAGATCCATTAACCTCAAAACACGTTCCTCATGAATCATTTTATACTGCTTTGTGTAAGTGCTTTATTGGTAGTAAGTTGTGCCAAACAATCCTATTGGGAAGCCAGTCCTGCTGAAAAATCTACTGCGGCTGAAACACGCATTCTGAATGTTAATGATGGAGAATGGACACATTTATCAGAAGATATAACTTTGTTTAGAGAACTGGAACGCTTGAATTTTCAAAACAATGTCTTACAGGAATTACCAGAGTTTATTAACAAGATACAAAAGTTGAAACGCATCAATGTAGCAGGGAATGCTTTAGAAGCATTGCCACAAACATTGGGGATGTTGGCAGATTTAAAAGAACTTAATATTAGTAATAATAACTTTTCTTCTTTGCCTAAGTCGGTTTTAGATTTGCCTAATTTGGAGGTGCTCGATTTAAGGAATAACAATTTTAGTGACTTGCCTCAAGAGTTGTCAAACTTAAAACAGTTGAATGCAATTTATATTGGTGGTAATAATTTCACAGGAGAACAACGTAAAATCTTTAGAAAGTGGCTACCTTACACCAAAATCATACTGCGTTCGGACAAACGAAAGTAAATCATGCTATTGGAAGAAAAAACTAGCGCTTATTTGTCGTACAGTATGAGGATTACTTGTATTAATAATAAGAATTATGAAAGCCTTAATACTTCAAGCACCTAAAGAAGCCATTTCTTGCCAAGAAACGCCACAACCGATTCCTACCCAAGGGCAAGTCCTAGTAAAAATCAAAGCCGCTGCGATCAATCATCGCGATGTATATATCACCCAAGGATTATACCCAGGTGTGGTAACACCAATTATTCTAGGTTCTGATGGGACTGGAGAAATTGTTGGATTGGGAGAGGGCGTCGATTCTAGTTGGCTAAAGGAATCTGTTGTGCTCAACCCTAGTATTGGATGGGAAACTGCCACGAATGTTCAACCCAAAACATATGAAATCTTAGGAATGCCTAAAAATGGCTGTTTTGCTGAATACATTGCTGTCGATCTTAAACAAGTCCATAAAACACCCAAACATCTATCGTCAGAACAAGCGGCAGCCTTGCCTTTAGCTGGTTTAACGGCTTATAGAGCTTTGTTCTCTCGTGCCCAATTACAAAAAAATGAACGTGTTTTAATTTCTGGTGTTGGTGGTGGAGTCGCTTTGTTGGCTTGCCAATTGGCTATTGCTGCTGGAGCAGATGTTTATGTGACTTCAGGTTCTGAAGAAAAAATTAATCAAGCCATTGCCTTAGGCGCAAAAGGTGGTGTGAATTATAAGGAAGAAAACTGGCACAAAGCCTTATTAAAAAAAGCAAATGGCGGCTTTGATGTCATTGTAGATAGTGCTGGAGGAGATGGCTTTAAGTACTTTTTAGATCTTGCCAATATGGGCGGTAGAATTGTTTTTTATGGTGGGACAAGAGGTAGTTTTAAAGTGAATCCTCAAAAGGTGTTTTGGAAACAATTATCTTTATTGGGTTCTACCATGGGAAACACCAAAGAATTTGGTCAAATGCTTGATTTTGTCGATGAAACGCAACTTATTCCTGTGGTAGATAGCACTTGGACTTTAGAAGAAGGCGCTGCGGCTTTTGATCACATGGATCAAGGCAAGCAATTTGGAAAAATTGTTTTTAAAATTAATTAAACTTTATCACCTTATATTGAATAGGAATAAAATAATGTTTAGAAAACTATACCTTCTCTTAGGTACTTTGTATTTGCTTTCAAATACGGCTTTTGCTCAGGTGCTAAAAAATTATGATTTTCAGGCGCCTACGTTCGAAGAAAAATGTATGAATCACTTTAATGATACCGCAAGTGGTGTGAATAATGTAAATGCATTTATCTTGGCGAAAATGACTGAATTGATGTATTTAGAGCGATTGGATTATCAAATGCGCTATATATCGAACGATTGTAAGCCTATTGATACCATTGAATCTACGGATGCTTTTAGAGCTTATTCGGTCGTCAAAGATACGAATTTTCAAGTCGTTTATGCAGAGCGTTTTAGGCATTATTTTAATCATCCACTTGAAACGGAAACCTTTCATAACACGCACAAGGAAGTGGAAGGGGCAGAGGAACATACTTATTTTAAGTTTATTAATAAAGTACATACCCATGATGCTCGATTTTTAGGCATTAAGTACCAATCGGGTTTGGATCCAGAATTGATGCTGATTTCTACTCCAACTACTATTTTTATCCTGTTTAGGGGAACCGATGATGTAGAGAAAAATGAGTGGGCAGAATGGCTGGGAACAGATTTTCGGATTAATCAAACGCCAGCAGGAGGAGCCTTGGCTGGAACTAGAATTCATACGGGGTTTTGGTTGAGTTTTGATCTGATTCGAGATGAATTAATTGAAACTTTGGCAAGGTTTGATGCCAAAAATAAAAAAATATGGGTGGCAGGACACAGCTTAGGGGCAGCACTTTCTGTTATTACAGGAACGTACCTAAAAGCTTATGGTTTAGATGTTCAAAACATATATGCTTATGCTTGCCCTCGTACGATTGGAAATAAAGCCTTTATTAAAAAAAGTAAAGAATTATTGCCCAATAGAATACAACGGTTTGAGTACTTTCAAGATCCGGTGACCATGCTTTGGGCGCCTGGGTTTAAGTACGAATATGTTGGACAGCGCAATTGGTATGACCATGAAGAGGCAGGTAACTATAAGTTGTATAAGAATACAGGAGAACGGGTTGTTGTAACGGGACCTTTCAATCTATATCCTTATATAGACACAACGGATATAAAAGAAGCCAACAGAATACGCCGAAATCAATTGGGCGGAACGACCTTTATTGGGATGGGCATGTTGCATTATCACAACCCTCAATGGTATGTTAAAGCAACCTATGCGCAATTAACAGAAGAAGAAAAAATGTATTTGCCTAAAGTAGATGATAGTTATCCTTATCTTTACTCGGGTAGAAAAGATTCAAAATAAAGGTTCTTTAACAATTTTTGCATTAAGAAGAAAAAGTAAGCTTTGAGATTAACTATTTTCGTTCTTTGACAAATCGTGTGGTAATAATTTAAACTACTTTTCTATTAGACAGTATGAGTCGTAAGTTTTAAGTAGGAAGTCGTCTATTTTCTTTTGATAATAAACGACTTACGACTTTCTACTTAAAACTTATATCCCAATTCATAACTGTTAAAAGATAGCCTATGTTTTAAACTCCACACGATTTGCAAAAGAACCACTATTTTTAGATATTAGATCTTAGACTAAAATTTGATTATCAATAATTTAGTCTAAGATCTAAAAATTGGTTAAAAGCTACCTGTTATTTTAAAATTTGTGAGCCTTCGGGTTGGCAAAAATTGTCAGAGAACCAAAATAAATTATCACAATGGAACAGAATACACATATAGATGAGGTTACCATGAACAAGCTGGTACTTCACAAGGTTGGAAATAAATCTCAAGATGAAGGCATTCGAATTGCCAAAAAGCTATTTAACCTCACAGAAAATTTATCGGATGGTTTGATGTCCTATTTTTTGAGTGGTTTTAAATTGGAAGAGAACTACGAATTTAACCATGAGGTAGATTTGAGTATGAACGAAATTTATAATTACTGTTCGTACATTTTTGATGATGTTGAAGCTAACTTTTACAATCAATCCATCAATATCTTAAAGCATCTTTATGAAAAATCAAATCACGTAAAAGTGAAAGGAGGAGAGCTATACATCGCTTATTTCCAAGATTGTATTGTAAACGATGAACTAGTAGATGCGATTGGTATTTTTAAAGCAGAAAATAAAGATACTTACCTGAAACTACAATTGGATGAAGAGGAAGAGTGGACGCTAGACTTTGAAGAAGGGACGGATATTTCTAAATTAGACAAAGGCTGTTTGATCTTTAATACCAATAAAGAAACTGGGTTTAGAGTGGCTTCTATTGACTTAAAAAGTGCTGAGGCTAAATATTGGAAAGACGAATTCTTGACGATAACAGAGGTGCAGGACAATCGTTTTCAGACCAAATCTTATCTAGAAATGTGTAAGGAATTTGGTAAAAGTGCTTTTAAAGAAGAGGACAAACACGAACGAGTAGATTTCTTGAATCGCTCTAAGGATTATTTTGAGCATTATAAGGAGTTTGATGAGAAGGAATTTAAAGAGGTGATCTTTGAAGATAATTATGAGAAAATTGACTCTTTTGAAGCACACAAACAAGATTTTCAAGAAAAGTTAGGGATCGAAGATACTGCGGAAGAGCCGTTTCATATTGATAAACCTGTTGTGAAAAAAGCAAAACGAGGCTTTAAAAATAACATCCAATTGGATACTCAAATGGAAATTAAAATTCTATCTTCTCAAGCTCAGGCCGATGGATTTTTGGAACGTGGTTATGACGAAGAGAAAGAAATGAAGTATTATAAGATTTATTTTAATAATGAAAAATAAGCTCTTTTGTAAAAAAAAAGCTGTGTTATTAGATTTTGCTTTTTAATTCAGAATCTAATAACACAGTAAAACTATTGTTCTGTACTTAATAATAATCGAACATTAACGGTCGGATTTCCCATCATTTTATGAGGGAAATGATCTCCGAATAGAGCATGATCAAGGGGCTCTACCCAAATACTTAGTTTTCCATTAGAAACCTTTTCGAGCGGCAGTTCAAAATCAAAATGAACAATGGCATTACTAACACAATTCTCACATTTTTCTACTTCAGAAGGCTGAAAAAATCCTCTAGAGGCAATAACTTCTCCGTCTTTTAAAAGATGGACATTAAAACTGCCTGGAATTTTTAGTCGATTCAAACCTTTAATTCGAACATTGGCTAAGTGTGTACGAACAAAAAACTTATCTGAGGCTAAAGTAGAGCCTTTTGTTTTTGCAAGCATATTGGGTTCTTTAGAGTCTACTAAATTTTCATAGTCAACATTCAATGCATTGATAGAATCAATGATATCTGCGGCAGTCTGACTAAAAGGAGTAAGCTTTCCAACAACAGGATCTGTAAATGTTTGGTAACTTAAAGGATCTGTCTTTTTGTTGATTGTACTTAATAAACCATTCAAATCTGTAGCCTGCATTTTTTGTTGCCACTCCCAAAATAATCGATCCCAATTGGCATGAAAAAACCAAAAAATAGGATCAAATGCAGCAATACTCTGATTAGACATGGTTGGTCCTGTTGAGTTGTGCCCACTATCGTGTCCTGCAATGATTGTATTGTATGGAGCGCCAGCAAAGTAACCATGAAAATCTTCCCAATCTGTAGAACTCATCGCTCTAGTGATATCACCATCAACATCGTTTTTTATTAAGTTTGCTTGTATCGTAGGATAGTCGTATCGTGAAGTCGTGTAACCTTTATCAAAACCTTGTCCTACATCTTCAGGAAGGGTATAGGAAGCAAAGGGCGCCACTTTTAAGGTTTCAGGAAAAGGCGTTGTAATGTCCCAATAAGGAAGGGTAACGGTTTCACAACCAGGAACAGAACGAAGGGCATTCTCAAAAGATAAAAGATAGGCTCTGTGCCAAGGATTGTATCCTGGAACATGATGCATACAGTAGGTGTTTGGGTATGGAAGCCAGTGATTTCCCGCTTGTGCAAAATAGCTGTTGGAATCACTAGTTGGTTTTGCCATAATACCTGAAAATGCCTTTTTTAGCAAGTCAAGCTCCCCTGTTTTAAGTGAATTGATGTTTTTTCGAATTCTAAGCCCTCTTGTTTTTAGATCTTTTTGCAAAAAATCACTTGTTGGAATTGGATTACCTTTAGGATAATCATTTTTCATCCAATAATAAAACGTCTCAACATACTCCTTAGACCAGGGGTTTCCTGGAGGCATATTGCCCGTTGCTACTTGTTGGTAAATTTCAGCTGCATGATCTTTGACAAAGGTATAACTGCTCAAATCAAATCCCTGACTTCGCATATGCGTAACATCTGTCGAGGTAAACATCGTTCGAATGGTCCCATACCAAGTTGGGTTCGTATTTTCATTAAGTGCTTTCATTTGAAATAAAATTAAGATGTTGAAATATTGTGATGACTTATCTAGCAAGCCTAAGAGAAGAAAAACTAATTAGCAGAGAGGAAACAATGATACAACTCGTCCCGACAAAGACTAACCAAGTAGCTTGTGGAAAAACAACTTTACCAATGAGCATCAAAACGGCTCCTCCAAGGCTTAGCTGAAAGGGTAAAAAGCCGTTCGTGCTTGACTTTTTATAGAGTAAATACAAGTGAATGCCTAAGAAGATAAAGAGAACAGGAAATAACCATTTCATATAAGGTAAGTTAGCCAAGCCAACACTACCAAACATACTCATATAGGCTGCCCAGCAAATGGGACATTTAGGAAAAAAAGCAATGCCTATACTTAGGAGTATAGAAGGGATGCCTTTTAGGCTAAATTTTGCTTTAGTAGCAGGAGCATTAATGGTATTCTTTGAGCGATCATCTGTGCTACAACAGCAGGTTTTGGATTCAGAAATAGAATTATGCATCGTATTGAAGTTAATAGGTAGTTTGATTCTATTGATTTGAGCTTACTTTGTAGGGCGTGGTTTATTTGCATCCCATTGTGCTTTTTGGCTTAGTAACCAACTAAAATCACCAGATAATTGAGGTAATAAGGTATCCCTTCCAGCAGCATTTAAGGTGTGAATGCCAGCACTAGAATGACAGCCCATACAACTTTCAGTACCAAAAACTTGAATGTTACTAGCAGGATTAGCTTCCATGAAAGCTTTTGCAGATTGATTGCCACCTTGGAAGAAGGTTTCCATAGAGATATTCGTCAAATAAGCCAAATTGGGATTTCCTCCTGGTTTATTAACAACAGATGCAGGTACTTGATAGCCTTCTTCTGTACTGTTTCCTGGTAAGGCATCTTGATCGGTTGGATATTGTGTGTCAATTAGTTGATAATATTGGAAAACGCTACCTATAGATTTAAGATAGGCTTGCATTTGTTTGTTTAATTGTTGTACACGAACTGGAATATCGACCATACGTTTTGATTGCGTTTTCATGGTGCTACTGTTGGCAAAAACAGTGTCTGTTCCTTGTACCCACAAGTTTCCATGAGGTCCTTGGTTGAAGGTATACTTGTTTGGGGGATTGTATAAATCCACATTAATAGGACAAATTTCGCAGTTAGGATCATACAAAGTAGGATGAATGGGAACTTGATGGCCACCTCTTTCTGTGGTATTTTGATCTAGATTATCAATATGCTCAAAGGTAGACCAAACCCATTGTTTGCCAGTAGGTGTTTTTTGGCTGATATGAAAGCCAATTAAGCCTAAATCTTCTTGAACGAGTTCCTGTGTCGCATCGTCAATAATGTAACCTTGACTTTGATAATACCTTTCTTTATAATCCGAGTCTGTTAAAATTTTCCAAGCTAATTTTATTTCAATCGCACCAACGCTATCTTCTTCAAAATTTCCAGCAGGAAAATTCGCAATTTGATTGGTACTTGTAAAGTCAATTTGACCATTAATATTATAGAGTTTGTTGTTCTTGACGTAGTCAAATTCTGCTTTATTCATCAGAACCTCATAAACAACGGTATTGCCCTTTTGGTCAAAAAGTCGTCCTGCAAAAGCTTGATCAACTTCATCCGCTATATTTTTGGAAGAAGGTTTATGTGCTGGTGTTGCTTTACTTAGGTAAATACGAAAATCTTTTTGAGAAACAACACTTGTATCGTGTGCTAAAGCGCCTCCTGTTCTTGGGCTTCCCCAAGGTGCTGGTACGCCACCATCTTGTCTATAGACTTGAAAACTTTCTTTCCAGCTCAACCAAGTTGATTGACCTTCATCTGTGAAATTAGGCATGGGCTGCCCTGCTGCATTTGTTGGCCAAAGGACAGCAACAAAGACTTGCCAACTAAATTTGTTGAACTCAATATTGAGGTCGTAAAAATTATCCTTTTTTGCTTTTAATTTACTTTGCAAGGTAGGATCAACATCTACAGGAATCGTAGAAGAAATGGGGACAGGAGAAATAGTCTCTGTCGTCGGGTTGGTGGGTTTCTTATTATCACAAGAAAAATGCAGTAATAATAGAAAAATAGAAAAAGAAAGTGTTGCTACTGTTTTCATTGGGGATTTTTTTAATGTGTGGAACCAGAATGGTTTTAATTATCTCATCTAATAAATAGAGCTTGTTACGAGTTTAAATCCTTATTAATTGCCTAAATTTAAGCCTTATATATAATTAAAAACAGCGTATAAATACCTGTTTGACTAAAACAAGTAATTATAACAGTGTGCCTAGAATGTAGTTAGGACGAATAAAAAGGAAAGGGGCTTACAATCATTACTTTGTGGAGAAATTATATAAGTTTGATTATCAGCAGGATAGCTTTAAAATGCCAAAAGTATTAAATTGCTGATAATCAAACTTATATAAAATGTTTTTTATGTTTTTTGGTAAAAAACTAAAAATCCCACGAAGTATTAACAATAAAAACTAGGTTTAAAAAAACTTGTTTGATGGGTCTGATAGAGCGAAGGGAAAGGAAGAAAGCTTTGTTGCTTCTTTTGATTTATTCCATAGATTCGAGAATAAACACTTGATTCTTGTCATTTTTTTGCGTATAATTGAAGTCTTATTGTAATGATATGGCTACACTGAAACAAAAAAAGATAATCAATGGCAAAAGTCCAAAAAGTATTTGCTTGTACAAGTTGTGGAACGACCTATTCTAAATGGACAGGGCAATGTAATGCCTGTGAAGAGTGGAATACGATCCAAGAAGAAATTGTAGTAAAAGAAACGCCCAAGCAAGAGGCTAAAAATTTGTGGCGAAAGGGAGCCAAAAAAGAAAAACCACGCCCCAAAAAATTAGCTCAAATTGAAACGGGAACAACGCAACGGAAGGAAACCCATGACGGAGAATTGAATCGTGTGTTGGGTGGCGGAATTGTCGATGGATCAATGGTTTTGATTGGCGGAGAACCAGGCATCGGTAAATCTACCTTAATGCTGCAATTGGCTTTGTCCATAGAAACTAAAGTACTTTATATCTCTGGAGAGGAGAGTGAAGAACAGATTAAAATGCGTGCCAATCGCTTGGGAAAAACTCCTGATGATTGTTATATCATGTCCGACACTAGTTTGACAAACATATTGACGCAGGCACAATCTTTAGAGCCAAATATTTTGATTATTGATTCCATTCAAACCATCACGTCTGAACACATAGAATCTGCTCCTGGAAGCGTTTCACAAGTGCGAGAATGTGCGATTGAATTTCAGCGTTTTGCCAAAGAAAGTGGCGTGCCTGTGTTTATTATAGGACACATTACCAAGGAGGGATCTATTGCTGGACCCAAAGTGTTAGAACATATTGTAGATGTTGTCTTGCAATTTGAAGGCGATAGAAATTATACCCATCGTATTTTGCGAACGATCAAAAATCGCTTTGGCTCTACATCAGAACTCGGTATTTATGAAATGCAAGGCATTGGATTGAGAGAGGTTTCTAACCCTTCTGAATTGTTGTTATCACAAAAAGAAGAAGACTTGAGTGGCTCTGCGATTGCAGCTACTTTAGAAGGCATTCGCCCGATGTTGATTGAGACACAAGCCTTGGTGAGTACAGCGGTTTATAGTTCGCCTCAACGCTCTGCAACAGGTTTTGATTTGCGTCGTTTGGGCATGTTATTGGCAGTTTTGGAAAAACGTTGTGGCTTTCAATTTGTGAGTAATGATATCTTTTTGAATATTGCTGGAGGAATTAAGGTAAGTGACCCTGCGATTGATTTGGCAATTATATGTGCCTTGATTTCTTCTTTGGAAGATGTTTCTTTGCCTAGTAATATTTGTTTTGCAGGAGAGATTGGTTTGTCTGGTGAAATTCGCTCGGTACAACGTGCCGAACAACGGATTCAAGAAGCGAATCGCTTAGGATTTGAGCAAATTTTTGTTCCTAGATTTAATATGAAAGGGATTGATCAAAAAAATTATGACATTGAAATTATACCTGTAGGAAAAGTAGAAGAATTGTACAATATTTTATTCGCCTAGTGGATGGAAGATACCGATCCTATACAACGTTTTCGATTTACGGTTGCCAATTCTCATTCAAGTCCCAAAATGGGCGTGAATGCTTTTTTTGTAGATGGCTTGTTAATAGATACAGGGCATTCTAATGCACAAAAAATAGCTTTGAAAAAGTTTAGTGCATTAGAGATGGATCAAATTATTCTGACCCATCATCACGAAGATCATACGGGGAATTTACAGGCCTTGAAACAAGTCAAGGATTGCCCTGTCTATGCACACAAAACTTGTGTTCAATTGATGAAATCGCCTCCGCCTGTTTGCTTCATAGAACGTAAAACTTGGGGAGCAAACACGGCTGTACAAGGCATTCTACCTGTTGATAAAACAATAGAAACCGACAAATATAAATTCCACATTATACCCACACCAGGACATTCTGAGGATCACATTTGCCTTTATGAAGCCAGTCAAGGCTGGTTATTTTCTGGTGATTTGTATGTACACCATTATATCCGCTATTTTATAGCAACAGAGTGTGTCGTGGAGCAAATTAATTCCTTGAAAAAAGTATTAAAACTAGATGTTCGACGCTTTTTTTGCAGTCATAGTTTTAAAGAAGATCGGTTTCAAGAACGTTTTAGTCAAAAGCTGCAATTCTTAGAAGATTTTCATGGTAATGTTGTCCAATTACATCAAAAGGGGCTTCGTCCAGCTAAAATCATGAAGGAACTAAAGATGAAAGAAAAGTGGATGATTCGCCTTTTATCAGGAGGTTGGTTGTCTGCTATTAATATGGTGCACTCGTCGATTCGAGATGCTGAGTTAGAGTCCTAATATTACTTTTGTAAATACAACTGCGCACAACCTTCGGCATCCGAAAGGGCATGATGATGATTTAATTCAATGCCTTTTCTAGCACAACAAGAACTTAACTTTGCAGGCTTGTAGCCTTTTGCTCGATAGATTTTGCAGGTACATTCCCAACGAAAACCTAAATTATAATCTTCATAATCTAAATCATAATAAGCCATCGTATTTTTCATAACCCCTCTATCAAAAGACTCATTGTGCGCAACAATGGTTTTGCCATCTAGGCGTTTGATGATTTCTGGAAATACATCCAAGAAATTAGCTTTGCCAGCCGTTTCCTGTGGTTGAATACCATGCACTTGGATGGTTTGCCAAGTGTACAAATTGCCAGGTGGCTGAATGAGGGTGTAATATTTATCTGTAATAACACCATTTTCTACGGTGACCAATCCAATAGCACAAGCGCTGTATCTTTGGTAAGTTGCGGTTTCAAAATCTATGGCTACAAAATTCATACGGTTCATTTTTTGATAATAGTTAATGCTGTAGGGTATACTTGGGGAAGTATTTAAGTTTTATGGAATTTCTACGGTTATTAATTGACTAGATTCAAATATATCGGCTGGCGAAATAACCTTTTCATCCAAAGGGATTTTACCTTTATAACGTTCTTGCAATTTCTTTTGCACCACATCATTGCTTAAATCAAAGCTTTCCAATCGCTGCAATTTACCTAATTCAATACCAAGCGCTTCTTTATAAATTTTCCAAACCAATTCAGAACAATAAATCTTATCATCCGACCATTCAAAATAAAGATCATAATGCTTTCCTAGATATTGTTCTCCAGCAGCTTTCATCTTTTTTAGAACACTTGGGCTTAGTCTTGTTGCCGCATCTTTTAATCGTTTGACAATATAATGCCCTTTATTACCACGCTTAATCCAGGTTTTTAGAGGCGTTAATTTAACAGGTTCTACCGCTTCATAAACCAAAAATTTCCCTTTTTGTTCATATATAATCCCAACATGACTGTAAGGTGAATGTGTTGCTAATTGAATGGCTTTACTTTGGCTAGAGTTCGAGGTTTGAAAAATAATATCTCCATTTTGAAACGTAGGAGATGGCTTTGCTTTGACTGCTTGATTGGTAGTAGAAGCTACCTCTGTCGCCTCTGATTCCATAGATGTACAGCCTATTAATAAGAAAAGAGACAGGAAAAAAGGGCAAGCTAGATTTTTTAGATGTTTCATGGTTGGATGTAGTTATTTGGTTCTTTTGCAA
>CALDEP010000254.1 GCA_937942475.1 uncultured Aureispira sp. | reverse complement strand
TGTTTTTTGTCTCTTAGAGCTTACTCGAAATTAGCCCCTTAGAACGGAAATTATTCTACAACATTAGGTAGTAGGTATAAAATTTGTACTATTCTCAAAACCTTAACTTTCTCGGTTCTTTGACAAATCGTGTGGAGTTTTAAAATATAGCTTACTCTATTCAGTTATGAATTAGGATGTAAGTTTTAAGTAGAAAGTCGTAAGTCGTTTATTATCAAAAGAAAACGTACGACTTCCTACTTAAAAATTAGGACTCATATAGTTCAATAAAAGTAGTCCTTAGAGTATTAGCACACGATTTGTCAAAGAACGACTTTCTCAAATTTATACAGAATCGAACAATTCTACCTTCATACACCACAAAAATACCAATGAAAACTTTTTTTTGTATCTTTTTGTTTAGCTTTATACTAACAAATACGGGCTTACAGGCTCAAATTAAACGCAATCTATATACTTATCAAGCTGCTCAAGTAGAGTTTTGGTATCCAAATGAATGGCAAATAGAGGAAGCGGAAAAAGTGGCTACCTTACACAATGAAGACGGTTCATTGTCGATTACCTTTTCCATTATGGCTGCCGATCAGATAGAAGAAGCCTTGGTTGAGTTAGAGGCTATTATTCAAACACAATTGACGCAGCCAACCATTACAACAGAGCCAGAAATTGTGGAGTTAAATGGCATGATGGGCGTGGTTTCTGAACTAGAAGGCAGTATCAATGGCAGTCCTGTACAATTGGGCGTTTTTATTATTGACAGCCCTCAAAACGTATTGTTGGTCTTGGGCATGGGGCATGAACTCACGCTACAAAAGCACAATAAAATACTAGATAAAATTATAAAAAGTATTAAACCGATTTAGATAATAATGGAAATAGGATTGTTTGTATTAGGCTTGATTGCTGTCCTTGGGACATTTTCTTTGTACCGAAATGGTCAAAAAAATAAAATTATCAATAAGGTAATCAAGGATTTCTTAGACAAAAAAAATGGCTTGTTGGTTAGTGCCGAAACGCCTAATAACTCAGGTCCTTTTGATGACGAATATTACGATCATCAAGGGGATAATCTGTACCAAAACCTAGGCTACCAAAACAATGAAACGGTTTACAGAAAAGTCGCTTTTCAAATTAGTGACGGAAGCAATCAACTAGCTTGGGTGCAAATTCGAATTGAGAATTTGAACGCAACGTATATTGAATGGAAAGAATAATCTTTCTATTTCATTAATAATAATAATAACTTACAATCGTTCTCTATCTTACCATAACTACCTTCTCCTTTGTACAATTTCATTGATCTTCAAGACACTATTGTTGCCTTAGCTACTCCCGCAGGAAGTGGCGCTATTGGGATTGTTCGCCTCTCTGGAAATCAAGCGATTTCCATTGCCAACGACGTCTTCAAAGCCAAAGATTTGCAACAGGTTGATTCACATAGCATCCACTTGGGTTATATTCGTGACGAACAACATAAAATCATTGACCAAGCCTTGGTTTCTGTTTTTAAAAATCCACATTCTTACACCAAAGAAGATGTCATTGAAGTGTCCTGTCATGGTTCTCGCTACATTCAACAACAACTCATCGAATTATTCATTCGCAAAGGGGCAAGAATGGCTAGAGAGGGAGAATTTACCTTGCGTGCCTTCTTAAATGGTCAAATGGACTTGTCTCAAGCAGAGGCGGTTGCCGATTTAATTGCCGCAGAATCAGAATCGGCGCATCAAATGGCTTTGTCTCAAATGCGTGGTGGCTTTTCGGATCAAATCAAAGAACTTCGAGGTCAGTTGATTCACTTTGCTTCTATGATTGAGCTAGAGCTTGATTTTGGCGAAGAAGATGTAGAGTTTGCCAACCGATCGGACTTAAAAGATCTCGTTTCCAAAATATTGACCATCATCAAGCGTCTTTTAGATTCTTTTCAATTGGGGAATGCCATCAAACATGGTGTCAATACTGTTATTGCAGGGCGTCCCAATGCAGGAAAATCAACGCTTTTGAATGCTTTACTCAACGAAGAGCGAGCAATTGTTTCTGATATTGCAGGGACGACAAGGGATACTATTGAAGAAATTCTTAATATTCAAGGGGTTCAATATCGCTTGATTGATACCGCAGGAATCCGAGAAGCAACGGATCAAATTGAGGCTATTGGTGTCGAAAAGGCTTTGGAACAGGTGGCAAAATCTGCTATTTTAATCTATGTCTACGATCAAAATGCCTTGAGTCCGCTAGAGGTTCAAGCGGATCTTCAAAAGTTGACAAAAGCCGAAATGAACGTCATCTTAATTCCGAATAAAGCAGATTTAGTTCAACAAGCTAAAGGAAAGCATCCTTTTGAAACGGATCAAAACTTAAAAGAAATTGCTCAACACTTAAAGGAGCAATACACAACTCTATCGCTCTCTGCCAAAGACAAAACTCAAATCGACCAACTCAAGCAGTTGCTCTTTGATTTGGTCGCTTCTGGTCAATTGCAACAGGACAGCAGCATTGTTTCTAATTCTCGTCATTACGAGGCGCTGAAGGCGGCTTTGCAGTCTCTAGATTCTGTCTTGGAAGGGCTGGAAATTGGTATTTCTGGTGACTTCTTGGCAATGGATATTCGCCATGCTTTGAATTCCCTTGGGGAAATTACGGGTGA
>CALDEP010000253.1 GCA_937942475.1 uncultured Aureispira sp. | reverse complement strand
ATTTGCTAATTATAGTCTTGACAATTCCTTGGGCGATTATTCAAGGGATGATTGGTTTTTTATTAATGTTTGTGAAGGATGATTCTGATATTTAATAAACAAGTGATAAGACCGTGAATTATTATCAATAGGCTATTTTTTATAAAATGTCTTATATTAAATATTTGTCTTTGTGCCTCAGTAAGATAGGGCCCAATTTTACTCAAATAAATTAAATGGTCCTTTAGCAATTTCCTAATATCACAAAAAGCAAAAAAGGATAGTTTTTTCATAGATTATTTAGTAGTTTTACGCATATATACAATACCCCCCCCTCAACTAAAACTTATTTGTTTGATAACATATATTTCAAACGATTAAGTATCAGATTTTTCTTATTTGACAGATTGAAGTTGCTTAGAAATAAGTTTGACTTGCAACTTCGCTGTGTACTGTATTAAGCAGACTCTTTCTTATCAATAGTTGATTAAAAATACCTAGTATTAAGTTAAGGAATACTAGGGTGAAAAATTAATAGGCTATGTTCTAAAGCAGCTCCGCAATAAAAACATGCTATGAAATTTATTGTCCCCCAATTATTCCTATTGATGTTAAGTTTTGTGCTCTCTGCGCAGGACAATTTGAATACGTTTCAGATTAAAGAATTAAGCAAACTAAGTTACGAGCACTTGGATAGCTTAATGTATTTGGAATATCAGAAAGGAAAATTTGCAGATGCAATTCCGTATATGGAAGCAGGTGCCGCAAAAGCAAAAGAAGAATTTGGTCGTATTGATTCTATTTATGCAGAATATATTTCTAATCTCGGCTTCTTTTATCACCAAACAGGTAAATACGCTGAAGCGGAACACTATTACAAAGAATCTAAAGAAATTAGAGCTAAGATTCTAGGAAAAGAACATCCTTCCTATGCTACAAGTGTTAATAATTTAGCGGGTTTATACCACTTTCTAGGAGATTATGAACAAGCGGAATTATTTTATTTACAGGCAAAAGATATTCGAATTCGTTTTTTTGGAAAAGAAAATGAAATTGTTGCCAATAGCTTAAATAACTTAGCGGCATTATACAAAGAAATGGGGCATTATGATAAAGCAGAGACGTTGCAATTGCAAGCACTTTCTATTTTGGCTAAGATAAAAGGAGAGAAACATCCTCTTTACGCTACAAGTTTAAATAATTTAGCTTCTTTGTATAAAAAAATCCGAAAATTTAAAAAGGCAGAAAAGCTTTTATTAAAAGCTAGAGCAATTCGATTGGATGTATTAGGTAATAAACATCCCTATTTTGCTCAAAGTTTAAATAATTTAGCGCATTTGTATAGTGAAATGGGAGACTACAAAGAGGCAGAGGTGCTTTTTTTAGGAACGCTTGATATTTATGATGAAGTCTTGGGGAAAAATCATCGCCTATATGCTTCTACGCTTACTAATCTGGCTTCATTGTATGAAAAAATGCAAAATTATACAGAAGCAAAACCACTTTTATTAGAAGCAAAAAAAATATACGAAGCTAAATTAGGAAGAGAACATCCTAGTTTTTCAAAGATCCTAAATAATTTAGCTTCATTGTATTGTAATATGAATGAGTTAGATACCGCTCTTTCTTATTGTTTAAAAAGTATTGATGCAAATTGCGCAAAAATAAACGATATACCTTTGAATTTGGAAGTATTGGATTTAGAACAATTGGCTCAGCAGAACTACTATTCTAATCAACAGATAAATTCTACGATACTTAGATTGTTGCAAATAGTTGAAAAACAATACCTAGAAACAAATGCTCCTAGAAAATTAAAGCAGCAATATGAACTAGCAAAAGTTGCAATGCAATTAAATGAACGGCTTCGAAATAGTTTGAGTAGCGAAGATGATAAATTAAGAATTTTGAGAGGAAATACTTTTTTTATTCAAAAAGGGATTGAAACAGCGCTACAATTAGAAAACACTATATACGAAGAGGAGGCATTTAGTTTTGCAGAATTAAACAAGTCTGTTTTATTGTCAGACGCCATTAAAGGAGATCGTGCAAGAGCTTTTGGGGATTTGCCAGATACCTTAATTAATTATGAAATAGCTTTACATGAGAAGCTCTCAAAATTAAAGAAAAAACAGTACAGCAAAAAAGGACAAGAAGATCCAGATGTGGTTCATAAAGAAATTAGTGTTTTACAATTGGAAATAGATGATTTTTTGAATTCCATCAGAAATAAATATCCCAAATATCACGCCCTAAAATATGAAAACATTACAGCACGAGTAGCTGATATTCAGATTCTTTTAGACGATAAAACAGCTTTCCTAGAATATTTTTTAACAGACTCTATAACGTATTTATTTTTAATTACTAAAGAGGGAGTAGACTTATATTCGGTTGATGTTAAGTTGTCTGATTTGAAAAAAAGGATCAAAGAATTTAGACATATATTGAGCAATTATAAAAGCCTTTCAGCTTATAAAGAAAGAGCTGGACAAGTCTATTGTGATGTTGCATATTGGTTTTATGAAAACTTATTACATCCTGCTTTGAATGAAAGCAGTTTTGAAAATTTAATTATTGTTCCCGATGGAGAATTAGGACATTTGCCTTTTGAAGCATTTATTGTTGAAAAAAAACAAGATCAGAAAAAAACGGATTACAAAAAACTACATTATTTATTGAATGATTATAACATCAGTTATAGCTATTCGGCAACTTTGTGGAAAGAAAATCTAGTCGCTCCAAGGAAATCCAACAATGGAGAAATCTTAGCTTGTGCAGCAACTTATCCAACTCTAAATATAGATAAAGACCGATCCGTAAACCGAGTGATTAGTTCTGTTTCTAGCGAAGAAGAAGTACCAGAGGGAGATTCTGTATTATTAGAATTGAGAATACCTTATTTGTATAAATTACGAGCAAAGTTACAATCTCTGCCAGCAGCTAAAGAAGAAATTACAGCTTTATCAAAAATGTTTAAAGGTGATTTTATATTAGATAGCGCTGCAAATGAAACTTTTTTTAAGCAAAATGCAGACAAATATGCTGTTATTCATTTAGCCATGCATGGTGTTTTAAAAAAGCGAATCCCCATGTTGTCAGGCTTAGTTTTTACAGAGAATGGAGATACTTTAGAGAATAATTTTTTGCAAGCGTATGAAATCTCTCATATGAATTTGAATGCAGATTTAGTAGTCCTGTCTGCTTGCCAAACGGGATATGGTGAATTTGAACAGGGAGAAGGGGTGGTTTCTTTGGCTCGTTCCTTTATGTATGCAGGCGTTCCTTCTTTAGTCGTCTCTCTTTGGCAAGTCAATGATGAATCTACGGCTAAAATTATGGGCAGTTTTTATCAAAATTTAGCCAATGGAATGGATAAAGCAACAGCACTTCGGACAGCTAAACTATCCTATATTAAACAATACGATGGACTAATGGTGCATCCTAGCCTTTGGTCTCCATTTATTCAGCTGGGAGATTCTAAGCCAATCTATTTAAAAACACAAAGCACTTGGAAGAATTGGGGAAGTACTTTTTTTATATTGGCTTTGTTGAGTGTCATAATCTTCTTTTTTATTCGACGCAAGAACTAGAGTGATCGTTTAAATATGAGCGGAGTGGAATAATTTTCTATTTTTATTTGTAATAAGTCTAAATAAGTATTACATTGCAATTATTATCCAAAAATGATAAAAAATAGGGCAATGAATCCACTAGAAATGAACAACATACCTACTACTGTAGTGCCTAGCTTTGATTGCAAAGATTGTAAGACAAAATGTTGCAAAAAATACAAAAAAGGAAAGAAGCAATGCAAACGCTGTCCTAAGTTACCTCAACTGTAGGGCTTACTCTTGTCTTAGTTGTTGGTACAAAGATTCACTAATAGACCATTTACTTTGAAAAAGAATTACTTGGTCTCCCAAGCTGATTCTGTTTAATGCCTGCGTATTATCCAACAGGTTGTTTTTTATTGCTGCTGTAAAAACGTCTAGCTCAAACTGGCGGAGTATTTCCACTTGTTTTTCAGTCAATAAGATTGGTAATGGTTCAACAGGTGGGAGTGGTGGTCCCATAAGCGGTGCGCTCTTTTGTACCCGAAGATGAATAAGTTCGTGAGAATAATAATCACATCTATTATAAGCCATATAATAAGCACCTCGCTCTTTTGTAATCGTAACAACACTCGCTGGTATTAACATTTCTTCATGCGTGATGCCATGATAAGAGGAATAAAAAGTTAAGGTATTGCCCTCCTCCATTTGAGACAAGAACGACTTATATTTTTTATTGAAAAAGAAGCACGTTAATCGAACGTCAGATAGTCCTTGATAGGGATAAAAGTAATGCTCATTAGGGGAGCGGCTAGTATCAAAAGGGGTGAAGATTAGCTTGTAATGACCTGCCGCTAATACTAAGTTCTGCGTCTTGATGTAGTCCAATACTTTTACCAACGTATCCTTAAAGATAGAGGCATAAGGAGCCTTATTTACCTGTTGATACAAGCCGAAAGTGCCTTGTATGCTAGGCTTTGTAGAATCTGTGCAAGTGCATAGTGTATCTATGTTTAGGCTAAGCTCAATTTGCCCATACAGCTTGTTAGTAGGCATTGAAGTTATCAAAAATAGAATAAGGCGAAACGTAACTGATTTCATTGGTTTTGTTTATATAAGCGCTCCACTCTAAGGATGCAAAGTCTTTTCATATAGTTGTATCTAGGTTTAACTTTTAACTCATATTACGCAAGAACTCCCTCATGAGCCTGCGAATATTTTTTTCGTTTAGTATTAAACTCATCATTACTTATTTAACTGATGTTACGCAGTTTCCATAAGAGACGTAATGAAAAAAGGGGGGACGAAGCGATGCTCCTTATTTCCTATTCTGATGATTATACTTCAAATGGTTTCGGAGCTAATGCTCCTAAAAAGGGCATCGCCCTGTTACCAGTTGTAAAAATAACCAAAAGATAAAAGGAGCATCGCTCCGACACCTTTTAGCCCAATCAAACACCAACCTTTTCTCTCAAAATGCTACCTATGTCTAGCCTCCAACCACACGAACAATAAGCCCAAGACTCATGCTTGTAAGGGATAAGTGTAGTTAATTGGCAATTAATACTAATAAAAAAATATTCATTACGTCCGTTATGAGAGCTGCGTAACAGGAGTTATTAACATAAAAAAAAGGCCACATCCTAAGATGCAGCCTTTATATTCAGAACCTACAAAGCTAAATTTTACAACTTACCTTTAGGTTTTTTCTCTGTAAAAATAATGTCTACTCGACGATCTTTAGAGTCACCATTGGCACTTGCTTTTGTTCCATCCGTAGGATCTTCTTCTCCCATAGGAATAAGCGTTACAGCATCACCATCCAAACCATTGTTTACCAAATATTGGCGAACAGCAGCTGCACGACGCATGGATAATTCTAAGTTTTTCTTGGCGTTGCCATTTGTACTAGCATTCCCCTTGATATAAACACGAATTTCACTGCCTCTAGCTTTAGCTTCATCCAGTGCTTGTTTAACAGCATCTAGATTTGCTTCAGAAGTTTGACCTAATTTAATAGAACCATTGTCAAAGTACACCTCGCCAATCTTTTTATATCTTAGCGGCTGATTTTTCATCATTTCTTTGAGCTTCTCAATTTCCTCTTGATTCTTCTTAATATCAGAACCATTTTTTTGAGTACTCTCCGTGTTTTCCTTAATGGAATTCCCTTGCTTCTCAATCGTGTTGGTATTATTTTCAATAAGCGTGTTGGTTTCTTTCAAAACAGTTTGCAAAGAATCGACCGATTTACGATTGTTGTCAATATTCAATTGTAAGGCTTTATTCTTTTCCTCCATTTCCTTCACGTTGTCTTCCAACTGCTTGATCCTTTTGTTTTCACCAAAACGATACGCCAACATCATTTCATGCTGTGTTCCCATACTAGCATTCATATTGGCATCAACACCAATTCCAAAGGTATAAGCAAACAAAAATTGACGCTTGATTTCAACCCCCAGAGTAACCTCAATAGCTGCTGTTGAAGTCAGGTTGTTACTAGAACGATACCCAACACCAATCCAACCCATGCCATCTAAACCAACAATAACGTTAGCTTCCGCTTGGAAAGGAACATTCTCTATGATTCTACCCATAAAAACAGGTTGTACATAAACACGATGTTTTTTCTCTTCAGAACCAAATAAGTGTTTGTAACTAGCAGAAACCAACCATTGACGGGTATTCACATACTTAATGTCACTTTGGCTGCCGTCCAATAAACGAAGACCAGTGTTCAGTCCTTGCATCATGGAAGCACCAATATGTAGCCCTTTCCATTGATAATCTAATCCTGCGCTAAAATCAAAAGAAGTCCCACTGCTTTCAGAAGGCAACAATTGATTGTCGTTTGGATTTTCTACCGTTGCATCAGGATAGTTAAAACGTTGGTGGACAAAACCGATCGAAAGTCCAGCACTAAGACCATGTTTGAAATCCTTATTTTTTTGAAAAGGAATGTGGTAAGCATAAGTAGCCATCCCACCAACATTGGTTGTGATATGCAATTGATCGACATAAAGCATCCCCCCAAGTCCCATGTTGCCAAGGTTCTTTGTTTTAACAGGCGATTCTAAACTAACCACTCCACTAAAAGGAGAATCAGGTAGCGCCGTCCATTGTTTCTTGAAGTGCAAACTAGCCGTTCCAAAGTCGTTTTGTCCTGTGCGAGCAGGATTGTACAAGTATGGATTGTAAATGTAATGATTGAGCAAAGGCAGTTGTTGTGCTTGAACATTAAAGGCACTAAACAACAAGGCTGCTCCTATACATTTTTGAATTATTTTTATCATAATAATTTTCAATTTGAAATTTTCTTTGCTCAGGAACTGCTCCTAAGAACAGCTCCCTTGCAATAGAAAATATTTATCGTTTAATAGTTACAGCACCTTTGATGGTTGTTTCATCATTTTCAAGGCGGATAATATACCAGTACGTTCCATCAGGTAAGTCATTACCATTATACGTTCCATACCAGTCATTTTGGTAATTTTGAGTATTTAAAACCTCCATACCACCACGAGTAACAATTTGTAAGGTATAAGGTCCAATTGCTGGATCTTGTAGGAAATCTACTGGCCAGTAATCATTTACTCCATCACCATTTGGTGTAAACAAGTCTACAATTCTTAAATCTTGTAGAGCAGGTAGCTCAACCAGAATGTCCAATTTGTCCGATATTCCAGAACATCCTAGTAGATTGTAACCCGTCACAATATAAGTGTACGAGCCAACACCAGGAGCTGTAAAGATTGGATTAGGAATTGTTCCATTGTTCAAGTGTGTAACTGGAGACCATTCATAAGTGATACCACCTGTTACAGATAATTCTAGCAATGTACCTAAAGTAATCGTTGTATCAGGCATCACCACAATAGTTGGGCTAGGCGATACTTCAACGTCTGTTGTATAAGAAGAAGAACAGTTGTTAACCGTAACAACTACCGTATAGGTTCCTACATCTGCAAGCGAAGCGTTGAAGAAAGGCGTACGACTAGTAGACGTATATCCATTAGGACCCGACCAAGCATAAGTAGCACCAAAGACATCTTGAACACTTAATTTAAGCTCATCACCTTGACAAACAGGGCTATTATTAGAGGCCAAACCTGCATCAGGAAGTCCTGTAATCATCACTAAAGTAGACAATGGTAAAGAAGCACAACCACTTGCATCGGTTGCTACTAAAGTATAAAACCCTTGATGATCTGACTCTAGAACATTAAAGATACTTACATTTTGAGTAGTTGTTGCATATCCAGTTGGACCTGTCCAAGCGTAAGTCGCACCTGCCAAAGCAGTAGTAGTAATACTTAAATCATCCAATTCACAAAGTGGACTGTTGCTAACTAAAGGACTCAAGACTGGTCTTGTGTTAATCGTAACATTTGTTGGTGTACTATTAGAAGTACAACCATTCAAGGTTATCGCAACATTATAAGTACCTGCATCAGCAGTAGTAACATTGTTCAAACTAAAGTTTTGAAGTGTGGTACTAAATCCATTAGGACCTGTCCAACTATAGTTTCCTCCAACAATTGTATTTGCTTGCACAAAAACAGATTCGCCTTCACAAACAGGGCTATCATTAAATGCTGTTGGAGCAGCAGGAAGTTGACGAACTTCTACATTGATACTAGTTAGTGTAGAAATACAATCTCCAGCATCTTCTGCTACAAAGTAAACATAGTTACCAACTGCTAAAACACCAAGATTAAGTGTTCCAGTAGTATTACCAGTAGACATGGCAAAACGTCCAATTTCTGTATTTGTATTATCATAAAAAACAAGGTCACCAATACCAGAACCCGTCGCTGTCAGAATTACATCTGAACCACTACAAATTACAATACTAGAAGCACTTGGAGGGTTAGGATTAGGATTAACGACTACCGTAGCCATTCCCATTGCACTAACACAACCTGTTGTTGCATTTGTTTCATTTACATAATAAGTAGTTGTTTGATTGATAATAGGTAGATTTAACGTTCCACCCGTTGCAATCATAGTCGTTCCAGTGGCATCACTATACCAGTTTAAAGTACCACCAGTACCTACAGCGATTAAAGTTGCTGCATTGCCTTCACAAGTTGTATCAGGCGTTGTCGTTGGTATTGCAGGAAGTGGATCAACAGTAACGGTTACCGTATCAGATGTACTCATACATCCGTTGGCACCCATTGCAACAACATAATAATCTGTTGTTGTTGTTAAAATACCTGTAGTAAGTGTATTGCTTGTTGTTAATAAGTTCGTTAAGGTAGCATCACTGTACCAACTTACAGAACCAGCAGCAGATAAACTAGCCGTTGTTCCAGCACAAATACTAACATTAGTAGCAACAGGAGCAGCAGGAAGTGTGTTTACCGTTACTCCGATAGCAACTAATCCAGAAGGACAAGTTCCATTATCTTCAGCAGCATAATAAACATAGTTACCAGCAGCTAATGCACCAACATTAAAGGTTGCATTAGGATTACCAGCCATGGTTACACGACCAATCTCTGTATTTGTATTATCATAGAACACAAGATCACCTGTACCAGAACCGGTAGCAGACAAAATTACATCTTGTCCATCACAAACCGTTACAGCACTTGTGCTAGGCGTATTCGCTAGGGTATTAACTACCGCAGTTACAGCAACCAAAGGACTTAAACAGCCACTTGCAGACACTTCTTGAGCGTAGTAAGTTGTTGCTTGTGCCAAAACGCTTGTTGTAAAGGAAGCACCAGTACCAACTTGAATGGTAGCAGAAGCATCGCTATACCAGTTAATGGTACCACCAGCACCTGTTGCAGTTAAAGTTGCCGTTTGACCAGCACATACTGTATCTGGTGTAGCCGTAGGCGCCGCAGGATTAGGATTGACCGTTACGGTAACAGTAGTAGCAGCACTTTCGCAACCGTTCGCATCTGTTTGAGTAACAAAGAAATCCGTATTAGCGGTAAGGTTACCAGTAGTGAAAACAGAACCAGTACCCACTAAGTTCGTTAAGGCAGCATCGCTGTACCAATTAGCAGAACCAGTAGTGGTAGCGCTTAGTGTAGCCGTTTCACCCGAACAAATCGTAGTACCAGTAGCCGTAGGAGCAGCAGGTAAAGCATTTACTGTAACGCTGATAGCAGCGACATCAGATAAACAAGTACCGTCGTCCTCACGAACACTAAAGTTATAATTACCAGCCGCTAAAGCACCAGCATTGAAGGTAGCGGTAGGATTACCTCCCATCGTTACTCGACCAATTTCCGTAGCGGTATTATCATAAAAGACAAGATCACCCGTACCAGACCCAGCAGCGGTTAAGATCACATCGTCCCCAGCACAAACAAGAACAGGCGTACCTGCGTTTGGCGTGTTAGGTAGAGGATTGATTGTTACCGTTACAGCCGTAAGCGTACTCATACAACCAGTAGTTGTATTCATATCTTGTACGTAGTAAGTCGTGTTTTGTGTTAAGTTAGGTGTAGTGAAAGAAGCACCAGTTGCTACTAAAGTAGTACCAGCGGCATCACTAAACCAATTAATTGTTCCAGTACCTGTTGCAGTTAATGTAGCAGTTGCACCAGAACAAATCGCAGTACCAGCAGCCGTAGGCGCAGTAGGATTAGGATTGACCGTTACGGTAACAGTAGTAGCAGCACTTTCGCAACCGTTAGCATCTGTTTGAGTAACAAAGAAATCCGTATTAGCGGTTAAGTTACCAGTAGTGAAAACAGAACCAGTACCCATTAAGTTCGTTAAGGCAGCATCGCTGTACCAATTAGCAGAACCAGTAGTGGTAGCGCTTAGTGTAGCCGTTTCACCCGAACAAATCGTAGTACCAGTAGCGGTAGGAGCAGCAGGTAAAGCGTTTACTGTAACGCTGATAGCAGCGACATCCGATAAACAAGTACCGTCGTCTTCTCTAACACTAAAGTTATAATTACCAGCCGCCAAAGCACCAGCATTAAACGTAGCAGTAGGATTACCTCCCATAGCTACCGTACTAACTATAGTACCAGCACTATTAAAGAATACAAGATC
>CALDEP010000252.1 GCA_937942475.1 uncultured Aureispira sp. | reverse complement strand
CTCCATATTGGCGCTGTTGGTTTGGGTTCTATGATTTTTAATTTTATTTACTGGAATTTTGGTTTCCTAAGAATGGGAACCACAGGAATGACCGCTCAGGCTTATGGTAAAAATAATGCTGCGGCAATGATACACACTTGGGGGCGTGCTCTAATTATTGCCCTCCTACTTAGTGGACTCATTTTATTGCTTCAAGCCCCCTTGGCAAATCTAGGCTTCTATCTAATGAATGTTGCTAGCGACCAATATGAATTGGTCGCCACTTATTTTTATATTAGAATTTGGGCAGCTCCAGCAAGCTTGGTTTTGGTGGTTATGATGGGTTGGTTTTTCGGGATGCAGAATGCAATTTATCCGCTTATTCTCACCATTATTATCAATATTACAAACATCTTGGTCAGTTATATTTTGGTGCATTATTATAATTTAGGCGTAGCAGGAGTTGCTTATGGAACCGTCATTGCTCAATATGTTGGGGTCATCAGTGCCTTATTTCTATTTTCATTCAAATACAAATACCTTTTTAAGAGTTTTGAAAAATCGGTCTTACTCGCTGGGCAAGAATTTATAGGGTTTATTCGAATCAACAGTGATATTTTCTTGCGGACCTTCTGCTTAACGATTGCCTTTGGTTTCTTTTACAGTCAATCGGCTGCTGCTGGAGAGGAGATTCTAGCGGTTAATACCATTTTGATGCAATTTCTAAATTGGATGTCGTTTGGAGTGGATGGTTTTGCCTATGCCGCAGAAAGCCTAGTGGGTAAATATACAGGGGCAAAACAAATTGCAACGACCAAGAAAACCATTCGATTATCCATGTATTGGGGCATGGCTTTAGCGGCTTGTTTTAGTCTAATTTATGGTGTTTTTGGAACGAATTTAGTGCATCTTTTCACCGACAAGGCAGCCATTATTGAAGCGGCAATTCCTTATCTTTGGTGGATGGTTTTATTGCCTATTGTTGGAACACCTTGTTATATTTGGGATGGCATTTTTGTGGGTTTAACTGCCGTCAAAGCCATGCGAAATAGTATGCTGGTTGCCTTGATGGCCTACTTAGTTTGTTACTTAGTTTTGAGTCACTTTTTTGCTGGTCCTGCTTTTTTGCCGAATGTACTTTGGCTGTCCTTAATTACGTTTTTAGTCGTCAGAGGACTGGTACAATGG
The DNA here is from genome assembly GCA_937942475.1 of uncultured Aureispira sp. Taxonomy (GTDB): domain Bacteria; phylum Bacteroidota; class Bacteroidia; order Chitinophagales; family Saprospiraceae; genus Aureispira. The sequence goes on along the minus strand of CALDEP010000252.1, from coordinate 14,330 downwards.
TTGTTGTATAGACGATTGGGATTGGATTTGAAGTAGATAGCAGAAGCAATTTGAAGAGGTGTCAATTTGATAAAATCACTCCTCCTCCTCCATAATTTGAATCGGGCGTTGAATGCTTTCTGATAGAGAAATAAAACTTTCTGTGCGTTGAACACCTTTTATTTCTTGAATTTGATCGTGCAAAATGTTGTGCAGATCTTCACTGTCCTTGCAGATGATTTGGACAAACATCGTGTAAGGACCTGTTGTATAATGCACGCTAACAACAGCGGGGATTTTTTGCAACTTCAACAAGACCTCTGTATACATAGAGCTTTGTTCTAGGTAAATGCCCGAAAAAGCACGCATTTTAAATCCTAATAAATTGTGATTGACATTCAATCTAGCGCCTTCAATTACGCCAGAACGTTTTAAGTTTTTCATTCGAACGTGCACCGTTCCTGCTGAAACATGGATTTGCTTGGCGATATCTACATAAGAGGTATTCGCATCTTGCATCAAAATTTGCAAAATCTGTTTGTCTATAGCATCTAAATTCATAGTTCTTTTCTTTAAACTGATGAGGGAGAGCTATCAACCACTTTTGAGGTGACTGATATCTATCCCCGCTCCTTTAGTCTTATTATTAATAATCCAATAAAGTCGGAAAAGGACTTTTAAATATATTGCCGACCTCCAATTGATGCTTTTCCAACACTTGTTTTAAAACCTCTTGAAAGCCAAAAGCAATGCTTCCAATAAAATGAATGGGCAACTGTTGAGCAGTTGGATATTTTAAAATATGCCGACTAATAAAAGTATCAAAACAAGCGGTCAATTGTTGCTCTATAAAAGGATGCTCTTGATGTTCGGAAGCAAACAAAGCATAAGAGGCTAAAATACGATTTGGATTTTTTTCGTTTAATAAGCTGCTAATAATTAGATGTTTGTCCATATTATAAGCTTTCTCCATCTTCACTGCCAAATCCACAGGCATTTCCCGATAAAAATAAGCCGTTACCAATTGGCGACCAAGAAATGATCCAGCGCCTTCATCGCCTAGAACGTATCCCAAAGAAGGAATTTTGTCCTCGATCTCTATTCCATTATAAAAACAAGAATTAGAACCTGTCCCCAAAATACAACAAATTCCAGCTTCATGCCCTGCTGTCGCCCTAGCAGCCGCTAACAAATCATCTCCCAAACTAATGGATGCATTCACAAAGGTCGGCTCTAAAGCATCTCGAATTATTTTTTGGGTCAAGGCATTGGCACAACCAGAACCATAAAAATACAAGCTTTCAATCGTTTTTGCATCTACTTTATTTAAAAGCTCTGCATTCAAACTCTTTTTAACTTCTTCTGTTGTCCAATAATAAGGATTATATCCTTGTGTGTGGTATCTTAATAGCTGTTTATCACTTATTAAGTACCAATCTGTTTTGGTAGAACCGCTATCTGCAATTAGTTTCATAAACTATTTTCAATGAGTAGTTTGTATATTTTAATATTTTAGTGCAAGTTTTTATCCTATAAATAATAATTTTGGTAGAATAGTCTAGTAGTAATTGAATGTCCTTTTGGTCTAAAGTTTGGTTTTATCTAGGCATAGCACTATCTTACAATTCGTTTTACTTCTTGAGTTATTTATTCATACAAAGGTACTATAAATTCAGTAAAAAATCGAAGGTCAAGAGACACTGTTCGTTCAACAAAAATAAAAAGGAACAAAGTGAAACGCCCTCACAAACGATAGCAAGCTAATCTAAGTATTTGCTAGATAACAAGCGTAAAACTTAAGAATTTAAATCATCAACAACACTTCGCATGCAAGACAACGAACCTCTTTCTAACAAAGAGAAAATTAATATCTTTTTACCCCTTGTTCTAGCATTAGCATTGGCAGGAGGTACTTGGCTCGGCTTTGAGATGGCCAGTAATAAAAACAACTCTTATGTAGTTGTTTCTGATCAAGGAAAATATCCTGCAAAATCAGGAAAGGTAGAAGAGATTCTTCGTTTTATAGATGCTCGCTACCTAGAGGAAGAACCCTCTACGCAACTTGAAGATGCTGCTATTGAAGCCGTGTTAAAAGAACTTGACCCACATTCTAGCTATATTTCTTTAGATAATATCGAACGAGTCAATGAATCTTTGAATGGTAATTTTGAAGGAATAGGAATAGAATTCTATATTCTTGAAGATACCATTTATGTTGTAGGCGTTATTCCTGATGGACCTTCAGATCAAGCAGGATTGCTCAAAGGCGATAAAATCATTATGATTGATGATTCCTTGGTTGCAGGTGAAAACATCTACAATAGCAATGTGATTGATAAATTGAAAGGAGAAGCAGGCAGCCCTGTTAGCATAAAAGTAAAACGTGCAGGAGCCTCTGAACTAAAAGAAGTAAAAATTACTCGTGGAGAAATTCCTATATTTAGTGTTTTGACGGCTTGTATGCTCAATAAAAATACAGGACTTATAAAAATTAAGAACTTTAGTGGGACTACTTACGAAGAGTTCATGAGGTCCTTAGAAGATTTGATTGATAATCAAGGACTACAGCATTTAATTCTTGATTTGCGCCACAATCCTGGTGGCTATTTGGAAGCGGCTACGAAGATTTTAGATCAACTGTTTAGTGCTAGAAAATTACTAGTATACACAGAAGGACGTAGTTATCGCCGCAAAGAATACAACTCGACAGGAAAAGCGATGTTTAATGTCAATAAAGTAGTCGTACTGATTGATGAAAGTTCTGCTTCTGCTAGTGAAATTGTAGCTGGAGCCATTCAAGACAATGACCGTGGACTAGTGATTGGTCGTCGTTCTTTTGGAAAAGGATTGGTTCAAGAGCAATACAAATTAACAGATGGTTCTGCTTTGCGTTTGACTGTCGCACGTTACTTCACCCCTTCTGGGCGTTATATTCAAAAACCTTATGATGGTTCAGAAGGTTTGTATGGAGATGATTTGCGCAAGCGTTATGAATCAGGTGAATTGTATAGTAGAGATAGTATTAACATCACAGACTCTACGGTTTATAGAACCGTCAATGGAAGGATTGTTCATGGTGGTGGTGGTATTATTCCAGATATCTTTATTCCTCTGGACACTTCTCGCATCAATGCTTATTTCCAATCGACCAACTTACTAGGGCGTGATTATATTTATAAATATTTAGATAATAAACGAACTGCCTTAGTGAAGCAATATCCTACTTTTGACAACTTTGAAGCAAACTTTTCTATTTCTGATCAATTCTTGAATCAATTGGTTGATTATGCAGAATCAAAGGAGTTGAAACGGGATGATGCCTTATTAAGTAAATATAAAGCGGAGTTAAAAATTGAAATAAAAGCAAATATAGCCGATCAACTTTATGGCGAAATCGCTTATTACAAAACACTTTTCTCTGTCGATGAAATGGTTCAACGAGCAATCAGTGAGATCAATCGTACCAATAAAAGCACGCCAGTTTCTGCTATGAATGAGAAAGAAACTACGGAGGTTCAAAATCATTAACATATAGCCTAATATTCTAAAAAACTAGGCATTAAGAGACCATACATTAAAAACCATTTTCAGTCTGCTGAGAATGGTTTTTAATATTAATAAATTGAGAATCAAATACTTTAACCAGTTGTTTAAGCCATTTAATTAAACTACTTTTTTTGTTTTTGTAAAAAATCGTTTTTTTTTGTTTACCTTTGTTTAGGTTACACCTCATAGTTTTTTAATTCCCTAATAAAAAATAGTTTGTATTAAATTGATTCTTAGCATAAAGAGCGCTATAATCCATTGTCAATACAATTACTGCACTTCTACTCTCTAGTTCCAATCGCTCTCAAGCCCTTGCAACAAAGCTATAGATGACTGAATATAGAGACAGTGACATAGAGTTAAGATGTTCTAGGCACTATAATTGAGCATTTTAAAGACAAAAGACAGATACATCAATTGTTATTATAAAACTTAAACTAAAAAAGATGCGTATAATTAAATCTTTACAATTACTAGTATGCTTTGCATGCATTTTATTTTCTTCACAATTATCTGCCCAAAATGGTTGGACAACTTGTGGAGCTACTGCTGGTACATTAAGTGGAAACACCTCTACTGTTCTAGACACAGACACCACACCTACAGCTGTTTTTGTTGTTACTCCAGGTCCAGTTAGTGTTGTACCAACTACTGAATTTCTTGTGATTCTTCAAGATAGTTTAGCCTTAGATAGTTTAGGAAACGCCATTATATCAACAAGTCTTGATGGTCGTGTATCTCCTGCTTCTTTAGGTTTAACTGCTGGGGACACGTTTTTTATTGCTTCTTTTTCTTATGATATTCAAGACATTAAATTAGCTGTCCAAGGTCTTTTAATGAATTCAGTTCCATTTTTAGGTTCTTGTTGTAGTCTCTTAGATTCACAAGCGCCCTTTCCTGGTATTTGTGATTCTTTAAATGCTGCTGGTATCATGGATAGTAGTGATGTTAATAATATCAACGATTTATTAACTTTCCTATCTGCATTTAATGGAGGAGGTTCTGTATCTTTACGTGGATTGAATGGTGTTTTGGTTGGTATTAATGCTCAAATTGGTACCTTATCTAATCTAGGTTGTACCAATGGTGTTGATGAGATTTGTTATGGAGCAGATTCTTTAGAATCTAGCCACGAACGTTATGCTGTAACTACTGCTACTAGCTTATTTAACATAGCAAATGAAGCTTCTTTGCAACTTGCAGTAAATCCAAATCCATTTACAGATTATATCTCTACAGGAATTTTAGCCGAAACAAACGGTACACATACGATTCGTGTTTTGGATGCTACAGGTAGAACGGTTTACCATGAAGTAAAAGAATTAAATAGTGGCGCACAAACGGTTGGACTAAACTTGGGTAATTTACCTGCGGGTTTATACTACTTACAAGTAATGGACCGTAAGAATATTGCGACTCAAAAAATTATAAAAAGATAATAAAAATATTGAAGATCCGTTTATCAATCATTACTGATTTTGAGCTACTCTGACCTTGTTAGAGTAGCTTTTTTTTGTTCTAGTAAGATCATTTAACAAAACCACAACTAAACATTTCTATAAAAAATTGTATTATGTATTTCACATAGTTCATTAATATTGCCTTTATTTATCCTTTTATTGGCATATTAGTTCCTTCATATTGACAAACCAATACTTAGAAATAAGTAGAAAGATATCGTAAATGAGTATTTTAAAAGAATTTGATGTTCGACAAACAGGTAATTTAGAGTTGTTGGCAAAACAAGTGGTGGAAGGCTTTATTATTGGTTTACACAAAAGTCCCTTTCATGGATTTTCAGTAGAGTTTGCAGAACATAGGATTTATAATCCAGGAGATTCTATCAAAAATATAGATTGGAAAGTATATGCTCGTACCGATCGTTTGTATACCAAGCAATATGAAGAGGAAACCAATTTGCGTTGTCAAATTGTATTGGATACGTCTTCTTCCATGTATTTTCCAGAAGCACCAGCCAAAAAAGGGAGTCCTTATGTAAACAAACTTGCCTTTAGTAGTTTGGCAGCTGCTACCTTGATGAATTTACTCAAAAAACAACGGGATGCTTTTGGTTTAAGCACCTTTGCTGATGATTTGGACAAACATACCAAAGCAAAATCGAGTACCCGTCACTACAATTTAGTGATGGCGCATTTGGATCAATTACTCGCAAATCCAACTCGCAACAAGACCACTTCAATTGCCAAATCCTTGCATAAAATTGCAGATGCAACACACAAACGTTCTTTAGTTGTTATCTTCAGTGATATGTTTGAACAAGCCGATGAAAGTGAACAACTCTTCTCTGCTCTCCAACATCTAAAGTACAACAAACATGAAGTTATTTTATTTCATGTGGTTGACAAACGCTATGAATTAGATTTTGAATTTGAAAATCGCCCTTATATGTTTGTTGACATAGAAACAGGGGAAAAAGTGCGGGTTCAATCCAATCAGGTCAAAGATTTTTACATTGATCAGGTCAAGAAATACAAACAAAAACTCAAGATGAAGTGTTTACAGTATAAGATTGACTTTGTAGAAGCAGATGTAAACGAAGGTTTCAGACAAATACTAACTTCTTATTTGGTCAAAAGAAATAAAATGATGTAGTTTTAGTTACCCTAAGTACATCTTAAATTATAAGTTATGTTACGCAAAACACATAATTAGGTTTATAAAAAACTAAAATTCAGGTGTCAAATATTCTTAATGTTGAATGCTGAATTTTTAATGTTAAATGCTTTATAGCACAACAACCATTAAAAATTCAGCATTCAACATTAAAACAATCCTTAAATAAGCAACGATGAGTTTTAATAGTAACCTAAAAAAGATTACTTGCGTAAAATCAGTCATAAGTTAATTTTTTTTGTCCTGTACTCCGCTTTAGTTCTCAAGATATGTACATACCACCCAAATTTAAACTTAAAGACGAAACTCAAATAAGAGCGTATATTCGTCAATACCCCTTTGCAACATTAATAACTGCTGCTGATAACTATCCTATTGCAACACACCTTCCGTTTATATTAGAACAAGAAGGGGAACAATGGTACTTGTTGGGGCACATGGCAAAAGCAAATCCGCAATGGAAACGCCTAGAAGAACTTCAACCGCTCGTTGTCTTTCAAGAACCTCATGCTTACATCTCTCCTACTTATTATAACAAGGAACAAAACGTCCCTACGTGGAATTACATTGCCGTGCATGTTTATGGTCGTGTAGAGTTGTTATTAGAACCTGAGCAGGCGATTGACATCTTGGAAAAAACCATTGCTGTTTTTGAGAAAAGTTTTCAAGGGCAATGGGAGCGTTTAGACGAAGAGTACAAAAAACGATTGCTCAATGGCATGGTTGCCTTTAGAATTAAAATACAGCATTTTGAGGCGAAGGAAAAATTGAGTCAGAATAAGACAGAACAAGAACGACAAACAATTTCTGATGGTTTATTAGATGCTTCTGATAGTTCGGCACAACAGTTGGGAGAAATAATGAAAAACAAATTATAAATGAAGGAATTCAAAATAGCATTTATTACGATTCTTATCCTTAGTCTGACGGCTTGTACTTATACAGAGCGTATCAAAGACGGTAAAACGGCTTATGCTCGTAAGCAATTTAATGTGGCAATTCCCATGCTTGAAGAGGAATTTAATAAGGCAAAAGATAGTCAACTAAAAGGCGAAACCGCTTATATGCTTGGAGAGTCTTACCGTCGTACACATCAAACACAGTCAGCGTCTGATTGGTACAAACGAGCACAAACACAGCGTTATGGAAAAGACACAGACATTAAGTATGCTCGTATGTTGCAACAACTGCAAGATTATGACGAAGCTCGTCGGGCCTTTCAAAGTGCGGGGCGTTATACTGGCGATGTTCGATTGTATCAAGAAGAAATGATTGCTTGTCAAAAAGCAAAAAAATGGTTGGCGGACACGGATAAAAACTTGTATAAAGTAGAATCTTTAGGAACCAATAACGCAGCTACAGACTTTAGTCCTGTTCTGTATAATGCTGACCAATTGATTATTACTTCTGATCGAGCAGAAAGTGAAGGAAAAGAAAATTACAAATGGACGGGCGAGAAGTTCTTTGATTTGTACCTTTTGAATATTAATGCAGAAACGGTAGAACGTTTTGATGCGCCTTTCAATCAATCGTTTCACCAAGGTGCGCCAAGTTTTGGAAAGGATCAAAACACGGTCTTTTTTACACAATGTGGTTCTGAGGAGAAAATTGCGGTAGATTATTGTAAGATTATGTTTAGCCAAAAGAAGGGCGATACTTGGACAGAACCAGAAGCTATTGACTTAGGCGATGGTGCTCAAAACTACGTTCATCCTATTCTTTCTGAGGATGGTAAACTATTAATTTTTGCTTGTAACAAAGAAGAAGGTTTTGGTGGTTATGATTTGTATTATTCTATAAAAATTGGTAGTGGCAAAGACGCTAAATGGTCTGTACCCATTAATTTAGGGAATAAAATTAATACAGATGGTAATGAAGTCTTTCCTTTTTTGGATAAAGACACGCTCTACTTTTCTTCCGATGGACACATAGGAATGGGTGGCTTAGATATTTTTAGAGTAGAAAAAAAAGCGCACAAATGGCAAATACCTCAAAACCTTAAAGCTCCTATGAATTCAGGAGGAGATGATTTTGGGTTTATTTTGGATCTTTTGAATCCACTTCCAGAAAAAGTTATCCAACAAGGTTATTTTTCTTCCAATCGAATTGGTGGACTAGGTAGTGATGATATTTATAAATTCCAACAACAAACACCTCCACCACCAGATACTTTAATTCCTGTGGATACGCCTAAGCTTATTTTGGCAATTAATTTAGAAGGTTTGGTGAAAGAAAAAATATTTAACGAAGCAGGTAACCCTAATAGTGGCTTGTCTGGTTATGAAAACCTAATGGGTGCTTCTGTTCAGATTAGCAGCAAAGATACTGCCTTTACGATCGGGTCAGATGTTGATGGCACTTTTTTCGTTCGTTTAGACACGGCAACAGATTATAATTTAAAGGCTACTAAGCCTGGTTATTTCACCCAAGTGGCTACGATTAGTACCAAAGGAATTGTATTAAATGAAGCACATCCTGATACGACATTAAGTATTGAGATGATTATGGAAAAGATCTTTACCAATCAGGAAATTGTCCTAGACGATATTTATTATGACTTAGATAAATCCTTTATTAGAGAAGATGCCAAACCTGCTTTAAACGAATTAATTGAACTACTAAAACGCAATCCAACCCTTAATATCCAACTCTCTTCACATACCGATTGTCAAGGAGGGACGGGTTATAACGAAAAGCTGTCTCAACGAAGAGCAGATGCTGCCGTTCAATATTTGATTCAAAATAGCATCAATCCAGAACGCTTAACTTCTAAGGGTTATGGAGAGAGTTTATTGGCAGTTACTTGCAAATGTTCGGACTGTACAGAGGATGAGCATCAAAAAAATCGACGCACGACATTCCTTGTTCTGAAAGAATAAGAGCATCTAAAAATAAAAAACAACTGAAAAAAACGCTACAAATCAATTTGTAGCGTTTTTTTTAGCAATTCTATTTCCTCTTAGGAATTTATAGTCCTCAATATTTAAAATATTAAAGATTAGTTTTTAGCTTTAGTAAGTTGTGAAACTTAATAGACCACAAAGCTAAAATCACGCATACCTATAATCATTAGTTTTATAAAAAAGTACACAACACTTTTTAGATAGTGCTTTGTCAATTTTTTCAATTTTCAGAAAAAAAAACAATTTGTATTGATTTAATTATCAATTTTTTAGCATTTTGATAATCCGATTGAGCTTATTTCACCACAAGATACTATTAGAACGACCTATAAAAAATACTACCAATGGGAGAAGAACGTGTTAAATTAGCCTCCTCACAAGGCGAAGGCGAAATGCGCAACTTTGTACGACAATTATTAAACGATGTTGAGGCATTAGAATATATGCTTGATAACGACTGGTTTGAGGATGATGTAAAATGCATAGGAGCGGAACAGGAATTGTGTTTGATTAACAAACACTACAAACCAGCCTACAAGGCAATGGACATCTTAGAAGATTTCAGCCCTGAATGGTTAACAACAGAGTTGGCTAAGTTTAATTTAGAAATAAACTTGAATCCTCAATTATTTGAGGGCAATGCCTTGAAGAAAATGGAAGCAGAATTAAGAGACTGCTTAAACCAGGTTGATAAAGCCGCTTCTAAGCACGATACTAGAGTTTTGTTGACGGGAATATTACCTTCCTTACGCAAGTTTGACCTCAGTATGGACCAGTTGACTCCAAAACCTCGTTATCATGCCCTCATGACCGCTCTAAAAGCACATCGAGGCTCTGATTATGAACTTCGCTTGGATGGCATTGATGAATTGAACTTATTGCATGATTCTCCTTTGTTAGAAGCCTGTAACACAAGTTTTCAAGTACATTTGCAAGTTGCTCCCAAAGATTTTGTCAAAATGTATAATATCGCTCAGGCAATTACAGGACCAACACTAGCCATGTGTACCAACTCTCCTGTTTTGTTTGGCAAACGACTGTGGCATGAAACTCGAATTGCTTTGTTTGCTCAGTCTATTGATAATAGAAAATCGAAGGATCATCTTCGTCACAAAAGTGCTCGAGTCAACTTTGGCACCAAATGGTTGGATAAGTCTATTTTAGAAATTTACAAAGAAGATATTCTACGCTATAGAATTTTATTAGGCGCAGAAATTGAAAAAAATTCCTTGGAAGCGATCGAGGCAGGAATCACTCCTAAACTCCAAGCACTACAGGTACATAACGGAACTGTTTATCGTTGGAACCGTCCTTGTTATGGAATTAGTCCAAATGGAAAACCGCATTTACGTATTGAAAATAGAGTCTTAGCAGCAGGACCGACCGTTCTGGATGAAATGGCTAGTACCGCATTTTGGTTGGGAACCATGGAAGGAATGGCAGCAGAGTTTGGCGACATTCGGGAGCACATGAGTTTTGATGATGCTCGTGATAACTTCATGAAAGGCGCTCGTTCTGGGATGGATTGTAAATTCACTTGGATCAACGATCAAAAAATATCTGCTCGTGATTTAACACAAGAAATTTTATTACCAATAGCTCGCAAAGGTTTAGAGAACCAAAAAATTGACAGCGCTGATATTGACCTTTACTTGGGGATTATCGAGGAGCGTGCTAAGCGCCATATGAATGGTTCTAGATGGATTTTGCAAGCCTACACCAAGTTCCAAAAAGAGACGCATATTGATGAGAGTTTGACTTCTTTGACGGCTGCTATTTATAACAATCAAAAACAAAGTAAGCCAGCACATGAATGGCCACTTCCCGAACTCAATGAATTTCACCAGTACGACCCTTCTCAGTTGTTGGTAGAAGAGTTCATGACAACGGATATTTTCACCTTACAAAAAGATGATCTGTTAGAATTTGCTTCTTCTTTAATGGATTGGGGCGATATTTCGTCGATGCCTGTTGAAGATTCAAAAGGACATTTGGTGGGTTTGATTACGTCAACGCAAATTCTAAAGTTCTTTGCTCAAAAAGGCAAGGTCAATACGGATACAACGGTTGGAGATATTATGAATCCTAAACCACATACTGTAACACAACAAATGAAGATTGTAGCTGTCATTAAATTAATGAAAGAGCACAATTTAAAAGTCCTACCTGTTGTAAAAGGGGAAGAATTGATTGGTGTCATTTCGGAACAAAACTTTGTAAATATGTCTAAACGATTTATACAAGGAATGAGTTCTAATACTTAATAAAAGACAAAAAAAATGAAGATTTGAAAATGGCTATTCTATTTATAGCTTTATTTTCAAATCTTCATTAAAAAAAAGGGTTGATTGACAACTCAAAGAACCCAAAAAGATATTTTAGCTTTATTTATTTACCAAACAAGCCACCTAACATACCTCCAATATCATCTACAATATTACCATCACCATCACTGTCTAACATAGACATAATACCACTCAATTGGTTATTACCTGTTTTTGGTTGTTGGTTTCCTAAGAATTGTGTAATACTAGAAGCATCAAATCCTTGTTGTTGTTTTGCATTTCCTAACATACTCATTACCATTGGAGCAACAGTGCTCATCAATGTTTTAGTCGCTTCAGGACTCATGTTGTTCATTTGACTTAGACCTTGTAAAACACCTTCTTGCTTATTTCCAAGCATGTGCTTTAAAATGCCATTACCATCTTCCGCCTTAGCAGATACATTCTCTGTTGCACCACTACCTAAAAAGCTCATCAAGTTATCCATCACACCACTGCCAGTATGATTTTTGTCCAAAGCTTTGTTCAAAGACTCTGCACCTTGAGGAGTAGAAGCATTTTTAGTGACAGCACCCATCAATGTAGTAAAAACATTTTGAGCCGCTGATGTTGTTCCTTGTTCGTTTCCACCTAGACCGATTTTTTCAGCCATTTGGTTTACTACAGCACCCGTCATTTGTTGTTTGAACATGTCCATTAAATCCATAATAGTATATCTTTTGGTTTATATTTAAGTTTTTAAAATTATTTTTTTTCTAAGAAAGTATTGTTCGAAGTAGATCCGTATTCAATGAATAATCGCTTTTCGAAATTTATTTTCACACTTCCATATTATCCCTTTAGCAAGAATCCCACCACATTTTTTGAGCGCACTCAAAATCAGCTGACTATTTCTAAAAAAAACGTTACAAGACAAAGATATTTACCTTTTTAAATAGCCTTTATCAAACAAATTAAGAAATGAGAAATAAATAAATGATCGTATTTTAATCCTATTTTTCCAATAGCTTCTTGTCAAGAAACAGCTATTCTACTTATCTGAATGTCCCATTCTTGCCAAAAAATAAAAATTCTGACAAAAGTGCTACTTATTATATTTTTATATCCTACAATATCTGTATTTTACACCTAGTTGGATCATCTTCCTTTTCTACTAAACTACACAAAAGTTATAGGATAAAAGAAAGTTGCCCCATTTTCGTTAATTGTGCTCTATAAATCAATACTTAATTATGCATTTCTTAATTATGCATTTTGAATGCTGTTAGGAATAATTTTTAATAGCTTGCACCAAGTTTTGCGCTTTAATTTATTCGTCATGTTTGTGAACGAACCAGTTAGATTTGTTTCCATTCGTTTTCTAACATCTTGAGCAACAGAATTATATTTTAGTGATCATCCATAAAATTCCTTAATAGAATATAGTGCCTTATATTAAAATGAATAAAAAATCATTGGTCTTTATTGCAAGTATTCTCTTTATAATTTCAGGATTTATTCTCAATAGTTTTCTTATCCAATCTAGTAATAGTTACAAAACGGCAAAAGAAGAACTGGCAGATGCCTTGAGTTATAAAAATCGGTTCTTAGATGGCGAAGAATGGGTTCCTTTGGAGGGAGAAGAAAATGCAAAAGGTTTTAATTATAAGGATCAAAAGATTGATGTTAATTTATTTTTTGGGAGCTCCTCTGTACAAAAAGAACGTCAAGACTTACTCATTAAGAACATTCAAGAAAGCGAAAAAAGCATACAGTTTCAAACCTTGTTAATTCTTGGCTTGATTTTTCTCTATAGTTTAATTCTAGCTGGCTTACAGTTTAGGTACAAACCTCCTTCTCTCCTTCTTATTGGACTAATTAGTCTGTCTATTGTTTGTCTACATGCAGGTTTATTTACGCCTATGTTAGAGATTGCAGCCATAGAACGTGATCTGAACTTAGGGGACATTCCTATTGAGAAAGAAGTTTTTGGAATACAAGTAGATTTGACCGTACACAAAAAATTTGAAGGCGATATTTATTTTTATTATCAAAGTAAATCTATTGCTCAATTAATTCAGTTACTCTTTCAACAAGGCAACCTTTTAGTGGCTTTCAGCATCTTGATATTTAGTGTCGTCTTTCCATTCATAAAAACAGTGTTAATGATTCTATTTGTTTTTCGTCCACAAATAGCCCAACAAAAATGGTTCAAAAACTTTGTCTTGAACCTCAGCAAATGGTCTATGGCAGATGTATTTGTAGTTGCTATTTTCTTAGGTTTTTTAGCCTTCAAGAATTTGCAAGTGGGCATTGGTACGCATAGCAATGTTTCGATTGGACTCTACTTCTTCTTCTCTTACTGCATGTTATCTATATTAAGTTCTATGCTTGCTAAAATGCCAACAGAAGAGTTACAGGTGTGAAAAATCATAAAGTATTTCAGTATACAATGCTTAAATAAATCTTAAATTCTGTACTTTTAATCCCATATATAACACCCTGAGATAGACCTATCACTAATTACTGATAAAGTTTATTGACGTTATTTTTCGTTCTAATAAAATCTATAAAATATGAATCTCCAAAACTTATACTGCATCCTACTCGTTCTCAGTTTCCCGATATGCTTAGTCGCACAAGAAGGTAATTGTGTTGTCTTTTCTACTGATGGCGCTAGTTTTCATCTAGCTTTAGATAATAAATTTCAAAATAAGGATGCTAATACAAACATCAAAGTAACAGAAATCCCAGAAGGTGATTATTGGGTGACGGTATTTTTTATCGACAAAACTCGTAAAGCATTCAAATCCAATATCCGAATACTTGGAAAAAAAGAAAACTCCTTTCAAATAGAAAAGGATGATAATTCGTGGAAACTAAAGCAATATAGCTCTGTTCCTATGGCACAAGTTCAGTCTATTAGCAACAAACAAACCGTCTTAACTTACAATGCAAAAGGCATCCCCATTCAAGGAATGCAAAATGCGACAGAAATAAATAA
>CALDEP010000251.1 GCA_937942475.1 uncultured Aureispira sp. | reverse complement strand
GAAGGACTTTTCTAAGAACTCTCAGTTTGTGATTGTGACCCATAATAAGAAGACGATGGAAGCGGTTGATATTATGTATGGGGTGACGATGGTGAAGGGGATTTCTAGGGTGGTGCCTGTTGACTTTAGGGAAATGGATACAATTACTTAGGATTCGACCATAAAAAAAATGAAAATTAATAGCTATCTGATTTCATGTATTCTTATTTTAATAAGTTCTTCTTGTTCTTTTCCAGGGCTTTTTTCTGCTTACAAAAAGGTCAATAAAGAAAACCCAAGCTTGCTGAAACGAGCGACAGATAAAACAAGGATTTGTAATACGCAATATTCAGATTCTTGTAAGGTGTTGGTTCTGAATGCAGAAGATTTGAAAACCTGCCTCAACGCTTCTGATAGGGCAATACTCTATTTATGGTCTCCCCATTGTTCTAGTCCATACTGTTATGGTTTGGATAGAGTACAAGCTTATTGTACCGAAAAAGGGCTTAAATTATACGTTGTGGCAGATTATTACGATACAGAAACAATGACAGCTTATTATGAGTTGAACTTTCCAATTATTGGAATTGACATGAAGAAGTATAAGAATAAATTGACGCCAATTTATACTAAAAAATTCTTGGCTGACTTATCTATTTTTAGAGCAAAAGACAATTCAGATCGCTTATTTTATTTAGAAAAAGGGACATACATACGTTCTTTTCGTGATCTTAAAAACGTAGAATAGAAGTCGTTTTTTATGCTTTTGTCAAGCTTGTTAATACCTCCAACAAGCGATTGATCGTATGTAAATGCGTTCTAAAAGACAGCACTGCCAATCGCAAGTAAACCAAACCATTAATAGTGGTTGAAGAAATGAAAACAGAACCTTCCTCTTTTACACGATTGTTCAAGTCTAAATTATAAGCATTGGCATCGCCTGTTTTTGGAACATAACGATAGGTCATGACCGACAAATCGGGGTAAGTGCCGACTTCAAAACCATCTATTTTTTGTATTGCTTCATAAAAGTAGCGACAAAGCCAAATCTTTTCACTTAAAGCTGCTCTAAAGGGCGCTACTCCAAAGAGTTGTAATGGCAACCACAAACGCAAACCTCTAAAGGGTTTGGTTAGTTCTGGCGATAAATCTGCAGGCGAAAGTTCCTCTATATCATCAAAAGAATCCTGAAGATAGTTTGCCTCCATGTGTTGCGAATGGTATAGTCCTTTCACATTTCGAACCAATAAAGCACCACTTCCATAAGGCAAAAATAGCCCTTTGTGTGGATCAATTACAATCGAATCGGCTCTTTCAATGCCTTTGAATTTGGCTTTAACTTCTTCCGAAAGGACAAAAAAACCGCCATAAGCACCATCTACATGAAACCATAAATCTTGGGCTTGACAAATATCGGCAACAGCATCTAATGGGTCAATTGCCCCCGTATCGGTCGTACCAGCAGAAGCCATGACCATAAAAGGAATCAAGCCATTTTGTTGGTCTTCTAGAATCGCTTTTTCTAGTGCCTTGGCATCCATTCGGAAATGTTCATCCATCGGGATGTCTCGCTGAATGGCTTCGTATAAGCCACTGATTTTTATTGCTTTTAAGGTGCAATGATGCACTTGTGCGGTGGAATAAATGACTACTTTTTCAAAATCTCTAGATTTAAGTTGCTTAAAATCTCTTGCGGCAACAATGGCTATTAAATTCGCCATAGAACCTCCAGACGTTAAATTGCCACCAGCCTCAGGAGGGAAACCAAAAAGGTCGCACATCCAACGCAATAGCAAATTTTCGACTCGAACAGCACCAGGATTAGCATAAAAAACACCTGCATAACGATTGGTAACATCTGCCAAGAAATCACCCAGGGAAGATGGGTAGATGCCACCACCTGGAATATAAGCCAAATGCCCACCAGAAGCAGGATTTAGCCCAGGGCGATCTATATTGTGCTCAATTAAGTTCAATATGGTCTCTATATCAATACCTTGTTCTTGAATGGGGGCATCCAAGATTTGTTTGCCCTTATCTGTCGTTGTATTATACGCTTTTAAGGTATCAATCTTGTCCAAAAAACCTTCTGAATAATGAACAACAGCCTCCCGCATTTTTTTACGTTCCAAGGAAGCAGGTTCTAACTGTAAAGCTATTTTTTCTAATGCTTTTATTTTTTCTAACATAAGGTTTCCATTGATGTTGTGGCCTGTTTTGCAGAAGGCAGAAAGCTGCTTTTATGCTTTTAGTTGCTCGGCAAATTTGGTGCGAAATTTCTTTACTTTGGGACCTACCACAGCACTACAATAAGGATTTTCCCCATGTAGGTTGAAATAATCTGTGTGATAATCTTCTGCTGGATAAAAGGTGTCTGCCGCAGTAATTTCGGTTACAATCGTTTGCTTAAATCTAGGTGCTGCTGCTGTTTTAGCGGCAATAGCAGCTGTTTTTTGTGCTTCATTATGATAATAAATAGCAGAGCGATATTGCGTACCAACATCATTGCCTTGTCGATTGAGTTGCGTTGGATCGTGGGCATACCAAAGCGCTTCCAATAAGGTTTCGTAAGTGAGAATACTTGGGTCAAAATGAATTTGGATGACCTCTGCATGACCTGTTGTCCCTGTACAAACTGCCTTGTAAGTAGGATCGTCAACATGCCCACCCATATATCCAGAAACGCATTTTTCTACCCCTTTTAAATCTTGAAACATGGCTTCTGTACACCAGAAACAACCTGCTCCAAAAGTAGCTAATTCTAAATTTTTCATGTTATGTTGTTGTTTGTTTTTTTCGTCTTGATCATTATGCCCTAAGCTTATGCATTAAACCAGACTACAAATTTACTTTCTTCTTCTCCCAACCAATCCTCAGGCGATTTCATGACCTCCAAAGAACGATGCATGATCGTATAATCAGAAAAATTATAAGCTGTAAAAATGCCTTTGATCGTTTCAAAGTATTTCTCTTTTAGAACCTCTATAGATTCGGTTTGTTCAAAGTAATTTAAGCCATAATTAATTAGGAAAGCTGTCCAATCGTAAACCCTATTTTTATCTTTTTGTTCATGTGCTTCTTTGATAATTTCCAAGCCCAAATCATAAAGCGCCAATTCTTGGGGCACTTCCGCTTCTAATTGTTCCCAAAAAGGAGAACCCAAATCATAATAAATAAAACCTGATTTTTTCTCCCAATAAGCTGCTACAGGATTGTCTGCACTCCATTTCTCTCCAATTTTGTTATTAAGAAACTCAAAATCCTTTGTTTTTAAGGCTTTAAAATAAGCGGTGTTTTTTGAGAATTGGGGATGCTCCTCTATCGGCATCATTTTAGTGAAACCTGTTTCAAGTAGGATGTCCATGACTCTAAAATGAGTGAAGCTACAGTCAAATTGCCCTTGGGTTTCATATAAATTCCAAATGATCGAGCGTTTTTGTAGCGGCTCTTTTTCTGATTTATAAATTAGTTGAACAGCACCTTCTATTAGTGCTTCGATTTCCCACATGGACATAAATAATGGTATTTGGGGCGTTTATAAAAAACAACTACTCCATTTAATAACAAATTTGGAATAGTAATCTTTTGTAAATTGCTTTAGTGATAAAATTAAAGTACTAGTATAGGAATAATAATACGAATAAAGTAAAAACAGGGATTATAATAAACCTTATTATGAATAACTAAAACCCGAAAAAGACAGACAGCGTCAAGTGGCAGCCTCTTGGAATAAAGGATACTTTAACAAACACATTACTCCGTTGAAAACCCGAAGGCTCAGCGTAGCTAAATCGTATTAGTTTGATTATCAGCAGGATGTGTTTTTGTTGATTAAAGCGCTAAAAATCTGATAATCAAACTAATGCAAGATGCTTTTTTATGTTTTTTATAGAACCCGAAGGCTCAGCGTAGCTAAAAACTAAAAACCACGCAGTAGCAGCGCAGCTAATCAACGAAGTATTACAAACAATAAAGGGGTTTTAATTTGCGTTTATAAGATAAAACATTTTACTTTGTAACTCAAAGTTCTTTTTATTGTTAAGTACTGGCTTCTATGTGGTAACATACTTAGATATATAGCTTTAATCTATGGGCTGTATTTTTTTATTCTAAACATTAAAAATGTATATTTGCGAGAGTGCCCAAATAGGGTGATAAATTAGGATACAAAATTCTTACTTTGCGTAAATTAAATAAAATAAAAAAAGAATGAATATAGCGATTATAGGAACAGGATATGTAGGTTTAGTAACTGGAACTTGTTTTGCAGAAACAGGAAATCATGTTGTTTGTGTAGATATTGATAAGGCAAAAGTAGCCAAAATGAAATCTGGCGTTATTCCTATTTTTGAACCTGGTTTATCTGTTTTATTTGAGCGTAATACAAAGAATGGTCGTTTATCTTTTACGACAGAATTAGCAAAAGCAGTAGAAGATGCAGAGATTGTATTCTTAGCCTTGCCAACACCTCCAGGAGCAGACGGTTCTGCGGATTTGTCTTATGTATTGGGCGTGGCAAAGGATTTAAGTAAGATTATTACTAAATACACGGTTATTGTAGATAAAAGCACGGTTCCTGTAGGAACGGCTGAGAAGGTAGAAGCGCTTTTGTTAGAAAATTTGGATAAGGACTTATTTGATGTAGTTTCTAACCCAGAATTTTTGAGAGAAGGCGTTGCCGTGGATGATTTCTTGAAACCAGATCGTGTAGTTATTGGAACTTCTTCAGATCGTGCTCGTCAAACGATGGAGCGTTTGTATCAACCATTTGTACGTCAAGGAAATCCTATCTTTTTTATGGATGAACGTTCGGCAGAGGTGACTAAATATGCTGCAAATTCTTATTTGGCAACTCGTATTTCTTTTATGAATGAGATTGCTAATCTATGTGAATTGGTTGGTGCTAATGTTGATAATGTAAGACGAGGAATGGGCGCCGATGGAAGAATTGGAAAACGATTCTTGTTTGCTGGAATTGGTTATGGAGGAAGTTGTTTCCCTAAAGATGTGAAAGCTTTGGCAAAAACAGCAGGTGACTATGGCTATGATTTCCAAATTTTGAAATCAGTGATGGATGTCAACCAAAGACAAAAGTTGCGTTTAGTACAAAAAATGAGTGATTATTATAAAGGTAATCTATCCGGTAAAGTGGTTGCTATGTGGGGTTTAGCCTTTAAGCCAAATACAGACGATATTCGTGAAGCACCTGCTTTGGAAGCGATTGATCAGTTGTTGGCAGCAGGAGCTACTGTACAAGCTTTTGACCCAGAAGCAATGGAGAATGTAAAAGCAATTTATGGCGACAAAATAACCTTTGTTAATTCAAAATATGATGCAACCAAAGGAGCAGATTGTTTGGCTATCGTGACGGAGTGGAATGAGTTTAGAACGCCTGATTTTGGTGAATTAAAGCAACAGTTGTCGGATAGTGTTATTTTTGACGGACGTAATTTATATGATTTAGACATCGCAGAAGGTTCTGGCTTGGCTTATATGAGTATTGGACGTTCGGATATGAATGTTTCTGAGGAAGGGTAGGATTGTTACAATATAGCCAAGTATACAAAGTAAAAAAGAAGATAAAAAAGACAAGCAAAAATAACTATGAAAAGAGTATTGATAACAGGAGCAGCAGGGTTTTTAGGTTCTCATTTGTGTGACCGATTTATAGCAGAAGGCTATCATGTAATTGGAATGGAT
>CALDEP010000250.1 GCA_937942475.1 uncultured Aureispira sp. | reverse complement strand
TAACAAACTTAAATGACGCTGATTGGTCGTCAACTCTACCTTAGAAGCAAACGTTTCATTTGTTTCCAAATTTATGGCCAACAAAGTAGCTCCTTTTCCCAATTCTTGAACCGTTTGAGTTGTTTGATTTGCCAAACTAATCAAGGTAGTTGGCGCAAAACAACAAGCCACATGATCTACCTCAGAAATACAAACATCATCCCATTTATCCCCTTTATACACTTCTACAATTTCGAATTTAAAGTTCTCCTTCGTTTCCCAATTGACAAACTTATATGGTAACTCAAAATATTGTGCGCCCATTTCATCTGTTAAATCTAAATAACAAATTGCCTCTCCATGTCGGTACACTTTAAATCGCTTTACTCTAGAATTGTATTTCCAATTCTTAGGGCTGGATTGATAGCCATTATAAATCACATTAACCATTACCCCTTTTACTTCAAACGACTCTCCTATCCCATAGCCTTCCACACCTTCCACCCAAGCAGTCATTGGATTATCATCTGATAAATTCTCAATATTATAATTTTTAGATCCCTGCCCTTTGAGTGTAGAAGTCGCATGGACAGGCGTTACTCCTTGGGCACAATCATTATAGAAAAAGCCTGGACTATCCTCCTCCTCATTTGCCTTCTCCTGTATCTGTCGCCAATCAATTGTTCGCCCATCTCCCCCTTTAGCCTTTACAACAGGAAGTTGTCCTTGGCTATTATAACAAACAAACAAAAGCAAGGCTGCTAATATTAATTTAAAATTCATGTTTTTATTTTTTGATATTTAAACGTTTGTTGGGAATAATTAGGGTTGCTTTCAAATATACTTTGTTTTAAATTTTCACAAATATAAGAGAATATCTTCTTATATAAAAGACCAGCCAAAGTTGTTATGAATTCTTTAAAATAAAAAAGCGTTTAGTAGTTTTTTTCCACTAAACGCTTTACAAATTATATCCGAATTGTCTTACTTTTTACATCTTTTTTAATCTTCTTGACGACCACTTCTATCAATATCTCTAGCAGAAGCCTGTTGTGTTCCGAACATCAAAATATCTTGAATGTTCACATGATCGGGACGTGTTGCAACATAATGAACTGTCTCGGCTACATCACGAGCTGAAAGCGGTTTAAAGTCCTCATAGATATTTGCTTTTTCTTTGTCTTCGTATCGAACCGTTGCAAACTCTGTAGACTCAACATGTCCTGGGCTCACAGAAGTAACCTTAATGTTGTGTTTATGCAAATCCAAACGCATAGAACGAGTTAAAGAATCCACTGCCGCTTTGGTGGCACAATAAACCCCTCCACCAGAATACACCTGTTTTCCAGCAACAGAACCTAAGTTAATCACATGTCCTTTTTTGCGGGCTACCATACCTGGCGTAACCATGCGACTCATATACAAGAGTCCTTTTACATTTGTATTAATCATGGTGTCCCAATGATCCACATTCCCTTCATGAATAGCAGCAAAACCTTTTGCCAAACCAGCATTATTAATTAAAATATCAATATTTGCCCACTCTGGCGGAAGACTCTCTAGTGCATTTTTAACGGCATCCAAATCACAAACATCAAAATTCAAAGTATGAATATGCGTTTCTTCCAAATGTTCCTCCATCAATTGTTTGAATTCATTCAAACGCTCTTCACGACGTCCAGTTATAATGACCTTATAACCCGACATAATAAACTGTCCAGCAATCGCCTGTCCAATTCCAGAACTAGCCCCAGTAACCATCACAACCGTATCTGCATTAGGACTTCTTTCTACCACGACTTCTTCCTCTTCAAACTCCAAGTCATTAGAAGACGCCTCAACCTCTTCCTTTAGGATACGAAGTACCCCAAAGTAATTGTCATTCTCTGCTGTTTGGAATCTAGGCGCATCCAAGACACAAGCTTGCAAATAATTTGCCTTCGCTTGGTCTGTCATACCCATCTCTCGCTGACATTGAGCCAAGCCAAGATAAGCATCCTCAAACATAGAATCAATCAATAAAGCTTCTCTAAAAGAGTCACTTGCTTTGTTATAAGATTTGAAATGTTCTTTTTGTAATAAGGCATATTCATAATACAAGCCTGCATTTTCATCGTTCACCATGATTGCTTTGCGATACAGATGCGCTGCTTCCATTGTTTCTCCGTCATAATATCTAGCCAGCAAACGTGCCAACCAAATCAAAGCACGTCCATTATAAGGATCTAAGGTTAGAATACGTTCGTAGGTTCTACGAGCATCTTCAAAATCGCCCTCCTCGGTATCAGACTCAGCTATATGAAATAAAACGTCAATATCGTCTACTTCTTCGATCTTATACTCCGCCAAAATCGCTTGAGCATCTACACTATCCAAATCCTTCAAGCCCTCCATTGTAAAAGGCAATTCTTCTGCATCCTCCCCTGTCTCCAATTCTTCACTTAAAGACTCCTCTTCATCCCCCAATTCACTGGAAGGCTCCTTCAATTCCTCTAAAGATTCTTCCAATTCACTTGAATCTTCAATCTCCTGGTTAACCTCTTCAACCAATTCCGTTAAAGCTTCTTCCTTAATCGTATCATCAGAATCAGATAAAACTTCCTCTATTTTTTCTTCTACTAATGCTGTAGTGTTTTCTTCTTCATTTTCTCCTGGCAATGATTCTATTGGTTCCTCCTCTTCTTCAGTAGAAGCAGTTTCCAACGGAGCCATTGCTTCAACTGGCGTTTCTATTTCTTCAGGGACAAGTACTTCATCCTTATTTTCTGTTGTTTCAACACTAGTTTCTTCTTCTACAGGGATTTCAATAACAGGAATTTCATCAGCATGATCTACTGCATTTTCTTCCACAGAAGAAGTTCCTAAACCTGCATTATCAAACAGTATTTGATAGCCATCTGCACAGAACTCATCCCAATCCACTGGATCAGAACTATTGATTTTTCGAATGTGGTTTGAAATACTCCCTACAGACATTTTTTTAGCAATCTCCTTTTGTTCATCTAGCAACTCTTGCTCCTCTGGTCCTGCTTTTTTAGATTTCTTGCGTAGTGCAATCCATTCTTCATACCAAAAATCTCTATAATACATCACATTATTCAAGGTCTGTATTTTGGTAGGATATACTTCCATTTCTGACGTTCCAACTTTCAAACGACGCCCATGTGTGATAATAGGAATCAATTGATCGCTTAAACTTTCATCTAATATTTGATCTAATCCGCTCGTTTCTTCTATCGATTTCAGATAATTATCACTCACTAAAAGAAGTCCTGTCGCTTCTTTATTTTGCTTTAATTGTTCAACCTTTTCAGCAGTTGATTTATTAGCAATACAATTGATATTTGTATCCTTTAAATCTTTAATAATTTGATTTACTTCAATTGTATTCGCTTCAGAAAAAAAGATATAAACAGTGTGCTCTTGCATGAAAAAAAATTTATTGGGTGCTTAAGTTATTAATAAACAGCTAACTTTTAGGTGTTCTGAATCTTTCTCAATTTGAAGATTCATTTTGTGCTATAATAGTTAGAAAAGATAGGACTTCTTAAATGTAGGATTTTTGTCTAAAAAAAAGAAAAAGATACTAGCTTAATATTAATTAAAAGGATTATTTATATTCAAAGCCAAGTAATTCTAAATATTACATCCTTCCCTTTATGTTCCTTTTATAAGGAACTGTTCCTAAAAACAGCTTATTTAATTTAATAAACGTATCTTCGTGAACGATTTAAGCTAGTCCTTGTGTTGGGTAGCATGTAATGTCTTTTTAACTTCAAATAAATCAAAAGATTGGAAGGAATTGTAACAAAATCAACGGGTAAATGGTACATCGTCAAATTCCCCGATGGGAAGTTTATGAATTGTCGAATTAAAGGAAAGTTTAGATTAGGAAAATTTAAACTAACCAATCCTATTGCTGTTGGTGATAAAGTATGGGTTGATCCAGAGAAAGGTTTAGAAACAGGAATGATTTCCAAATTATTCCCAAGAGACAACTATGTCTTGAGACAATCTACCCGACGCAGGCATTATATGCATTTAATTGCTGCCAACATTGACCAAGCGTTTATTATTGTTACCATACAAGACCCAATGCTCAAACCTGGGTTTATCGATCGTTTTTTGTTAACAACAGAAATGCATAGCATCCCTAGCTATATTATTGTCAACAAATCTGATATTTATACAGAAGATGATTTAGCCATTTATCATGGTTTAAAACAGCTTTATGCCGAAATTGGCTATGAAACGCTTTTAATTTCTGCTGAAACTGGAGATGGCATTGATGCCTTAAAAGATCTTTTGAAAGATAAAATCACCCTTCTTTCGGGGCATTCTGGTGTCGGAAAATCATCTATCGTCAACAACATTTTAGTAGATCTAGATATTTACACACAGGAAATTTCCGATTACTCTGGCAAAGGAATGCACACCACTACATTTGCGCAAATGCATGAACTCGAATTTGGAGGCTCTATTATTGATACGCCTGGTATCAAAGAAATGGGCTTTATCAATATGGAACCAGCCGATGTTGCGCATAATTTCAGAGAGATTTTTAAGATGTCTGAGCATTGCAAATACGGGAATTGTATGCATCTTAATGAACCTGAATGTGCGGTCAAAGAAGCCATTGAATCGGGTAGCATCAGTATTTTGCGTTATCAAAGTTATGTTTCTATTTTAGAAGATGTTATGGGGCAAAATTCTTGGGAACGGGAGACGGATTGGTAGTTTTTGGGGATTTATGTTCAACACATGCTACTGCCCCAGATAGGATTTACCCTCTTCTTGTTTTTTTTACTTTTAACAATTTTTAGCTACGCTGAGTCTTCGAGTTCTCCACGAAGTAACGACAATACAACTGTTTCTAAAAGAAATATTTTGTAATTGATCTATCTCCTTCTCAAATGTTTTAGTCGCTAAGATTTCTATTCTTTCAATTAAAGGCTATAGGAGTCTTTATTTCTCAAAAGAATAGCCCCTTGTTTTATTTATTAGATTTAAAGGCAATCACCAAGTGAAAATCTCTTTTTCCTTACTAGCCAAATAATCTATCCCTTCAAATAGCTCTACTTAAAAAGTCACTCTATGTCTTTTATCCAGTTTTACCATTGGAGCATTTCTTGAAATGGGATTTTACATTTCAGCAAAAGTTGGTTTTGTATTTTTTGATAAGTGTTCTATATTTGAATTACCAACAGAGATAACGTATTAATACTGAAACAGAAAGCTATGATCAAATCGATCTACTCTCTCTCCCTATCTCTAATTATAAAATACACTTCAAATAAGAACGGTCATGCAAAACAAACTTAACATCAACAAAGAAGCTTTAAAAAGCCTTAAAACTTACATTCGATCCCATGCCTCTTTTTTTTTAAAAGATCATAACATTTCTTCTATTGGAATTGGGGGAAAAATCAAAGACGGTGAACGAACAAACCAAGCCTGTCTCCAATTTACAGTAGATAAGAAATCTGGACCAGAAGTATCCTTGGAAAGCTTAAATTCTGTAGCAATTCCTCCAAGTATTAAAATAGGGGATCTTTTAATTCCTACCGATATTCTAGAACGCAAGTACAACCTGTCTTACCAACTGGTAGAAGACGTTACCGTGAACAAGCGAAAAACAAAGTTAGATCCCATCTTACCTGGTATTAGTATTTCTAATTATAAAGATTGTGCAGGTACTTTGGGCTGTATTGTCTATGATCTGTATAATAACGCCCCTTATATTTTAAGCAATTGGCATGTTTTGCATGGTGATAATGGAGAAATAGGGGACAACATTGTTCAACCTGGTCCTCCTGATGATAATAGAGTTTCTCAAAACAAAACAGGAAAACTGGTTCGCTCCTACTTGGGAATAGCTGGAGATTGTGCCATTTCAACGATTGAAGGAAGGGGCTATGTTGAAGACATATATGCTTTGAATACTCGTGTCGAAAATATCTGTGAAGTGGAGTTTGGAGATAAAGTCATCAAAAGTAGCCGAACAACAAATGTTACGCATGGAGTTGTGGTAAGAATCAATGTGATTTCAAAAATAAATTATAGTGGTAATACTGGGATTAAGGAAATCGGTTGCTTTGAAATTGGGGTGGATGAATTATATAAACCAGCAAATGGCGAAATTAGTCTACCTGGCGATTCTGGTGCCCTTTGGATGATTGCTGAAGAAGGAAAAGCCCTTCCAATTATGGCTGGACTACACTTTGCTGGCGAAACAAATGATAATCCCTACGAGCATGCACTGGCTTGTTATCCAAAATCTGTTTTTGAAAAATTAGAGATAAAACTAAAACGCTAGAACCTCTTGGGGTTTTAGTTTTGTCTTAAAATACTCTGTAAATCCTTAATTTCAATAGAGACGTCACTCAAACAACTTCTCCTTAATTCATAAAATTCAATTCTAATGAAAACATATAATTTCGAAAAAAAGTCTGCTAAAATTGAAAGATTTGCATCCAATTTGTACGCCATGAAAGACAAATCTTTTTTATTACTTGGAGGAGATGTCAATGTACACCAACCTGAAATGGTGGATGAATTAGAGCTAAAAATCCGAAAAGAATCCCTGCTTACACCAGAGGATATTTGGGGAACCTTGGGTTGGAAACATAAGCATAAAAACTTTGACCTAAAGGGAAAGGTTCAATTTTCTGAATATGGCACTCCGCATCATAAAGAAAATCAGAACAAACAAATTAGGAACATTTGGGCGATTAATCCTTTATCCAAATCCAATGATTTTTCTGTTTTGGAACGCACCATAAACCTTGATGAAACCATCTTTGAGATAGATCAATTAAAATGCAGTTATCAAGACATTCCTGCTTTGAGGTTAACGCTTTTTGTACAGCCTGACGAGGGCGCTATTGTGTATTATGAACATAGATCAAAAGATGCCTCCAATACAACAGAGCCGCTGATCGAGTACATTCTTCATCAAGGAAAAAAAGAAGCCGATAGACAGGATTATTATATTCCAATCACGCCTAAGTTTAAGGTGGATTACGATGAAGTAAGCAAAGAGTTGGTACTAAATCTAAAGGACGATAATACAAGCTTTACGATTAAGATTTTGACCTTTAAAAGAAATCCTCTCATTCCAGGAGATTTGTTTAATGAAGCTAAAAATCAAATTAACTTATGGACAAATGATAAAAGAAAGCATCAAATGTCTGGCATAGAAAGGCTTGGAAGAAAAGACCCAAGACCCATATATCCTTACTTGGGGGATAGCAAATATGCCTTATGGCTTTTTAATCCAAAAATAAATACATTTGAACTTGCTAATTTCAAGAAGACAAGAAGTAGAAGGTATGTTGATTTTACTAAGAAAACGTTGTTGTTGTTGCATGGAACATTTTCAGACACGCTTGGCTCCTATGGAAAACTCTATGATAAAAATGGGACGGTCTTAAAAGAGTTAATGGAGGGTCAGGGCAAGGTTTATGATCAAATTATTTCTTTTGATCATCCAACTATTTCAAGAAATGTTTTTGATAATAGCAAAGAATTATACCGATTAATAGGGGCTAATAAATTTTCAAAATCTGTTGATATTTTAGGCTATAGCCGAGGGGGACTTTTTTCTACTTGGTTGGCGTGTGATGAGAACCCTGCCTTTGAAGTTGGCAAAATATTAAATTTTTCTCCTGCTAAAGGTGTCGGTTATTTTGAGAAAGCAGCCTATGTAGAAAAATTGCTTTCTATACTTCAATACTTCATGCCCTCTGCGGTTTGCAAATTGATTACTTTTTTAGCCCAAGAGTCCGCAGGCTTTTTCCTTGATTTGCCTGGCTGCCAACAAATGAAGCCTAATTCAGATCCTTTGGTCAAAGTGCTCACCGCTTCCTTTAAAAGTCCATCTACTTCTCTAAAAAATATTGTTGCAGATTGGGATAGCACCTTGATGCCTGGCTTCTTTTCCAAAATAGGCGGACAGTCATTAGACAGTATTCTCAAAGCTTTTTTAGGTTCTAAACACGATTGGATTGTCGGTTTTGAAGAGCAAAAAAGTGGCAATCATCCTTACCAAAGTATTATTTCTATGCACACAAAGAATTTTGATAAAAACTTTGTCAAATCTGATGATACTCATAAAATCATCTATGATTTTTACACCAACTCAGATCAAGATTAAAACGACCATCAAGGCTTAGAAAAGATTCCAATTATTAAACAACAAAACACATAAAGTAATGGCAAACGAGATTCAAAATAGAATAGAAAATTTAATTCAAAAAGTAGCACTTGAAAAAGCAAGCACAGGAGCCCAAGCAGAAGGCGCAGAGGGCTTAGTAGAAGATGAACAACTTTATTTAACAGAAGATCAAGAGGAATTATTAGATTATTTGGCGGAATATCCTGATGACTTTATAGCCGTAGGAAATCGTCATTATGAGAATAATAAAAGTGAAATAGCCTATAGTGATGCCGAAATTCAATCAGAAACAATAGAGCAATGCAAAGATGAGTCAAATGAATTAGGTGATGCTTACAAAG
The DNA here is from genome assembly GCA_937942475.1 of uncultured Aureispira sp. Taxonomy (GTDB): domain Bacteria; phylum Bacteroidota; class Bacteroidia; order Chitinophagales; family Saprospiraceae; genus Aureispira. The sequence goes on along the minus strand of CALDEP010000250.1, from coordinate 8,056 downwards.
AACATATTCTGTGGTCTAATCATATTAAAAATTGTGCCTATACACCAGCTAGAACTTATGATGAAGCAAATTCGATTTTAGTCCTACGAGATGTTGTTCGACAAGCAAAAGCCAATGGGGTGAAGGTTCGTTTTATGGGCAAGGGGCATTCTTATTCTACGATAACAAATGTTTCGGAACAAGATTATATTATTTTACCTGAATATTTAAATTCTGTTTTGTGCAAAGACAATACCTTTGCATTATTAAAGAAAGATGCCAATGACAAATATACCTTGTTAGAAGATCCTAATGCGGATTCTTATTTTGAAACAGAAGCAGGTATTTCCGTTTCTGATTTGAATGTTGCACTATACAATGCAGGTAAAGCCCTAAAAACAATGGGATCTTGGAGTGCGCAAACTATTTTGGGTGTCATTTCTAGTTCTACGCATGGTTCTAGGCACGATATGGGTCCAATTCCAGAGATGGTCAAATCTATTTTAATGATCGCTAGAGATGGTCAATTATTAAGAATTGAGCCAAGCAATGGCATCACGAATCGAGACAAACATGATGCTATTTTTGCACAAGAAGGTGATCCCAACGCGATAGAATTAATTCAAGATGATGTGTATTTTTACAGTGTTTTGGTGAATATGGCTTGCATGGGTGTTGTATATTCTGTTGTAATCGACGTTGATCCAGCACACCAACTAGAAGAGAGCAGAAGGGCTTCTATTTTGGAATATGAATTAGCCGAACTAAGGGAGAATCATAAAGCATACATGTCAAAAGATCGTACCATTGATTATAATTTATTGGTCAATGCTTATCGAAAAAAAGACGGTCGATTTACCTGCGTGCGTACTCGAAGAATGGAGACCGATAAAACAGAAAGAGCGTTAAATGGAGAAGGTAAAAGAAGTTTCTGGTTGGTTTGTGCCACAACTTGTAATTTATTGAGTACCATTTCTGCTAAATGTCTAACAGGTGCTAGTGGCTGGAGACCAGTAAGAAATCTACTCAAAACAGCTTTAAAAGCGATGGATGATAGAGATAATTATGTAGATCAAAGTGATAAGGTATTCATCACGCCTCGTCCCAAAAACATAGAAGCTTTAGCTTTAGAAATGATCTTGCCTTTTAAATATGCCGAAGAAGCTATTTATGATACGCTTGAAATTATAGCCGAATTAGGTAGAAGAAAAGGCAAACATAAAAGGCTCATTTCTGCGCCTTTAAGCATTCGTTTTGTAGGCAAATCCAAGGCTTACTTGTCTCCTTTTACGGCTTGTAATCCTAATGGGGATGATGCGGATACCGATTTATTTGTTTGTATTGAAATCCCTTGTTTGCTAAAAACTAAAGCTTGGGAGTCCACCCTTAATATCATTCAAAATAGAATGTTAGCAAAATACAAATCTCATTTACGCATGCACTGGGGATTGAATTTTGGAACCTTAGATCGCAGTAATTATAAATTAGAGGAACGTTATCCTGAGCTAGAAAACTGGTTAAAGGTCTATCATGATTTGAATCAATCTAAGGTCTTTTCCAATGAATTCACTCGACAAATGGGCTTTGATGATCCTATAAATATACCTTCCTAAAAACATCCTTTAGGCACTCTTATTCATTATGAAACAAAGTTCTCTTGCTAAGCACGCTCTGCGACTTGGCAAGGGGCTTTCTTGTTTTATAATAAGGTGAGGTCAATCATTAACAATAATTTTAAGGAACCTTTTAGAGCTTATCCTCGATTTTTAATTGAAAAAACTTATCTTTCACAAAATTTGATTACTAAACAGTATTGATACCACTTTATGAATTTGAAAAACGTAAAACAGCAACTAGAAAAAGTCAATCGTTTTTATGACTATTTAGATGCCAATCAAGAAATTACATCTAGAATAGATCGTGACGCTTTAATTGCTTCCATTCGAGCATTGTATGATGCTTGTTTTGACGAAGAAGTTACTAGTACCCCTAAAGTAACGGCACCCCAAGTTCATAAAACAACGCCTTCTGTAACCGCAGAAAAAAATCCAGATACTAGTAAGAAACGACCAACTTTAGTCTTTAATACAGAAACAAGTGCTACTTCTAAAGAAATACCCGTTAAAAAAGAAGAAAAGCAAGAACCTGTCAAAAAAGAACCTGTAGTTGAAAAGCCTGTAGAAAAAACAGTCCTAAAGGAAACCCCTAAAAAGCAAGAACCAAGTCCAATAGTAGAGCCAGAAGCGACTGCTAAAGAAACTACTTCAAGCGATGGATTTAACGAAGATTATGACGAGTTGTTCTTATTCAAAGAAGCGACCGATTTATCTCAAAAGTTAAGTGCCACTCCTCTTAAAGATTTGAACAAAGCTTTGGGATTGAACGAAAAGTTCTTGTACATCAATGAATTATTTGGTGGCGATGTTGCCAAATTCCAAGCAGCTATCAAAGTGCTAAATGATGAAGAGAATTTTGATACTGCTCGCTCTTATGTCGAATCGGAGTTAATAGAGACTTATAATTGGATGAAAAAAGTTAAAACTCCAATTGCTAAGGATTTTGTTAAATTGGTTCGTCGTAGATATTTATAATAATAAGATTGATTGACATTTTTTGCCAAGAGGAGACTAATTTAGCTATAAGTCGTAAGTATTAAGTAAAAAGCCGTAACGTATTACTAATCAAACGACTTACGCCTTTCTACTTAATACTTATAACAAAAAAATGCTATAAAAAGGTTAAATTGTAAGCCTTGGCAAAAATTGTTAGAGAACCAATAATAATAACACCTTATGCTCAATCAAGTACTTTGGAAAGGCAAAAGCCGTTGGCAAACTGTTGGTGCATCTATAGGCATTTTTATTGGTCTATTTTTGCTGCTTTTTGCCTTACAGGTTTACCTAGACGTACAAATATTAACAAAAGGAGTAAAAGACGATAACTTCTTAGTGGTCAATAAGGTTTTTGAAAAAAACTATGGCAAGTCGCTAGAATTTTCACAAGAGGAGTTTAATGAAGTTAGCCAACAGCCTTTTTTTAATCAAGTAGATGCCTTTGAATCTAACGAATACAAGGTATCCTTGTCAAGCCAAAAAATGGGCTTTAGAACGCTGCTGTTTTTTCAATCCTTGCCACAAGAGTTTTTAGGTATTGATAGTGCTTTGTTTCAATGGAAACCTGGTGATCGGATTCCTATTGTTTTGTCAAGTGACTACTTGGCTTTGTATAATTTTGGATTTGCTCCCAGTCAAGGTTTGCCCAAGTTTTCGGCTAGTACGATTAGCTTAGTTGACTTTAATATCACGGTCATGGGCAATAATCAACAGGAGTCTTTTGAAGGCTATGTCTGTGGGTTTACTCCAAATGTAAATTCAATTTTGGTTCCCAAGTCTTTCATGAAATATAGCAATCAAAAATATGGAGAAGCTAGGGAAGTTAAATTACCCACTCAATTAATTGCCTCTACAGACAATCCTTACAGTGTTCTTTTGGAGGAATTTTTAGAAAAAAAAGGCTATGAAATTTCTAGAGGTGGCTTGATTGGCGGAGAACTCAAAACGACTTTATTTATGTTGGTTTTTCTCCTAGTTGCTATTGGTATGACCATCGTTGGTTTAGCCATGCTTGTCTTTATTCTAAACTTTCAAGTACTTATTGCTCAAGCAAGTAACGACATTCAATTGCTCATTCAATTGGGTTATAAGGATAAACAAATCACAAAAACCTTAGCAACTAATTTATTGCAACTGTTTGGCTTGGTGGTTTTACTTGTCTTCGCTTTATTAATTCCTATCAAATATGTTATTTCAACTCTTATAACAGAACAAGGATACCATCTAAGTTTTAGCTTACACCCTATCGTTTGGGTGGTTGGTTTACTCTTCTGTACCTTGTTTGTATGGATTAATTTATCTAGCATCCGAAAAAATGTGCAAAATTTGGCATAATTTCGGTATTGTAAGAAGCACACTCATTTTTGTTATAAAACAAAGCTGTACTCTATCTCTAGCCCACTAAAAGAGTAGTAGCGCCTCATTCTTCTGTTTTATAACTTATATGCTATTCCTAAAATATATAAAATTTATACGGTATGAAAGCTTCATTTCTACTTTTCCTAATCTTGTCTTGCTTTGCTTACGATAGTAATGCTCAAACAGGTATTTACAAATACGCAGATAAATCCACTAAAGCAGAAATTGAACTAAATTTGCGGAGAGATGGCGTCTTCTTTTATTCTTACAGTAAAGATTGGACCAATTGCATCACAGAAGGTAAATGGCGTCCTTTGGGCAGTGGAAAAGTTATTTTGACAACAGCACACCAACTGTCAGATTACAGCCTAGAAGAGCTAGAAGACCCAAAGATTAAACACCTACAGGTTATTATTCAAGGGAAAGAAAAAGGGCAAAGTCCTACCTCTATTTCCAGTATTTTTATCAATGAAGATGAAACAGCATTGTTGGAAATGGATGGCGAATCGGGACTAAAAATGCTAGAGGAACGACAAAAATTAATGATGGCAGCTTCTGCTGAAATTAGAGATAGTCTAAAAAATACAGACCTGCCTAGATTTTACAAATACAACAAGGTAAAAGATATTAAATCCATTACCATTGAATTTGATCAAAGAGAATTGATCATTCCTATCAAAAATCCAAAAGCGACTCAAATTATCATTACAACAGCTTTTGCTACCAATGCAGCTTATCACTATATGGCGGGGGTTGAATTTATTGCTGATGGTAAATTTATTCGGGAAGAAGGCAGTACGATTAAATTAAAAAAACAAAAACGATAGTTCTTTTTTAGTAACTGATGTTACGCAAGAACGTTTTTCTCAGTATTAAAACTCATTGTTACTTATTTAAGGACTGTTTTAATGTTGAATTCTAAATGCTTAATTTTTAATGTTTGTTGTGCTGTAAAGCATTCAACATTAAAAATTAAGCATTTAGAATAAGTTTATACAAGAACATTTATTTTGATCGATCTAATCCATTGTTTGCATAACATGAATTAGTAATAATTACCACCAAGTAGCAGCAGATCAAAAATGTACTCCGCTTCATAAAAAAATCTCGTTTTAGTTCGCTAAAACGAGATTTTATTTTTTGGAAAAAAGCCCTTATTTTGCTTCCTAAAACGGAGAAAGGTTTGCCAAATTTTCATTCGACAAACCTTTTAATCACCAAAAATCAATCAATTAAATTTTAAAACCTTAATCGTTTTTAATTGCTCTCTTGATAGAACCACAACTAATGTTTTACAACCTTAGCTCGAATGTAGGGAATGTTTTATAAATTTCCAAAAACTATTTTATAAAATATAGTTTACTTACAAAAAAAAAACTTTTTACAAGTAAAATTCTCTATTTTACAGCTTATACCCGTTCTTAAATTACTAGTTAAGAACATTGATTAAAGTCGCCTTTTTTTGATAATTTAACAGCAATCCAAATGAAAAACTTTTTGCCACTACTCCTGATTACTTTTTGGCTCTATCAATGTGCTAGCACTGAAACCGAACAAGATCAAACAACAAAAGAGACCTTGGATTCTTCTAAAGCAGCAACAGAAGTTGCCCCTAAAACAATCCCAGCAGAAACGACTGATTTTGAAAAACAGATTGGAGCGTTTCACAAACAGCTACCTTATATGATGTTTGTCAAGGATCAGGTTTATTTTATTGTTGCTTCAATAAACTGGCAAGAAAACAAGGGGAACAGTGACAAGCAAGACACGGCATCTACCGAAACGTATAAAGTAGGCTTGGTCAACGAACGTAATGAAATCATTATACCGATCAAATACGACAAAATTTACAATATGGGTGGTCTTGCAGCTAATCTTATAGAAGTAGAATTAAATGGCAAATTAGGGGCCTACGATATTAGTGGCAAGGAATTATTAAAAGCAGAATTTGATGGTATTTATCCTTATACCAATGCCAAAGATGTTTGGGTGCAGATTCGAAAAGGAGATCAATTTGGCTGGTTAAGCACTTCTGGTTCCTTTTCTATGGATCCTAGTTCTCACCCCAATAAAGCCCTATTTGAAGCACAATCTGTTGCTAATTTATTCACCAATTGGTCCTTTGATTCTAAGTCTAAGCAAATTATTCCTTTATTTGAAGCACAAACTGACCCTAAAGATCAACATGAAATTGAAAGCGGTGGCATTTTGGTATTCCCCTCCTATTTATATCACTTGGGTTTAGTTCCTGAACTAACAACAGATTGGAATACTTCTATCGAGGAATATCCTGTTAATGGAGAAACAACCGCAACGATTGAAATAGCACATAAAACAGGAAACAATCAAACGATTATCAGTGCCTTTAGCCAATATTTTTCAGAGCCTCGTGGCTACTATGAAGAACGAAGTGATATTATCACCGTCAATGACAAGATGGAACCAATAGACAAATTAAGTATTGAACCCGATTACCTTAATGTATCCTTCTCAAATGACGTTCGTTTTCGTTTTATTAATGACAATACCTTGGAAATGTCTATAACGAAAGAAGTCCAGCACCCTGTTTACAAGATAATGACTAGCTATAATTATCATAATATTAATGCAGAGGGTAAAATTATTCCTATTGACATCAAAGGTTTCTATAAGTTTACTCGAACGATTAAGATCACGGATTTTTATTTCAAAGGCTGTTTTGTTAGGAATATTACAACAAAAGAAAGAGAGCGAGAAGAAAAAAAATTAGGCGAGGATGCTTACATAAATTTTGCAAAATCGGAACATCTTACCATAGCGGATTTGGATCTTATGCGCAATGAAATTTATGCCGCTCATGGTTATAGATTTAAAAGCAAAAAATGGCAAGATTACTTTGGAAAGCAAGCTTGGTATACACCTCAATTTGACAACGTAGACGACCAACTTAGCGAAATAGAAAAACACAACGTTACTGCTATTCTTAACCAAAAGAAAAAAATGGAAGGACATGAAGCCGAATTCATCAACACGACCTACGGGGCGTTTTCCACTGCTGGCTAATGGCTTATCAAAAATAGGAAAAGGTGTTCTGCTCTTGTTCATTTTATCTATGGCTGTCATCATCAGCATTAGTAGCATTCAACACTTTTTCCCTTACACCAAACCGTCTACCTTTCTACAATCTAAACAAGCCCAATACAGTATCTATTTACCTGCTTTGTATGGACATATTCTTACTAGTGGACTAATTTTGTTCCTCGGTTTCTTAGGCTTTAGCCAATGGATTCAGGCACAATATGTACACTGGCATCGTCGATTTGGGAAGGTTTATGTCGGTTTAGTGTTGTTGATTTCTGCCCCTTCTGCTTTCGTCATGGCAATCTATGCCCATGGTGGCTGGTCGATCAAATCTTGCTTTGTTTTTCTGTCCATTTTGTGGTGGTTTTTTACTTGGCAAGCTTGGAATTCTATTCGACAGAAAGACATTCCAAGCCATCGAGCATTTATGTTGCGAAGTTATGCCTTGACTTTATCTGCCATTACACTCCGTTGGTACAGTTTCTTTTTGGGTTACTTTTTCAGTTGGTACAACTTGGATAGTTATGTTTGGGTGGCTTGGTTGAGTTGGGTTCCTAATTTGGTGATTGTAGAAATTTGGATTCGGAAAAACAGGCTGTCATTTTCTTAGTTCTTTCAAGAGGTTTATCCTTTACATCACTCTACAGCCATAACAAGCAGCATATTTCATAAAGGTGTCGTCAAGTTCATTTCTTTGTTCTCGCCAATCTGATTTCCCCTTGATTTTAGACACTTTATACAAGTAATCCACTTGACCTATTCTTATCTTTCTTGCTCCCTTTTTAGAAACCGCCATATTCTACCTTTTGAGTGGTTTAGTGCATCAAAACTACTAATTTTATTCCTAATAATTTAGTTCAAACAAGGACGCTGTTTAGAATGAACGATTTTTAATAATATGTTTTTTTAGGCGCAAGTCCAACACTCCTAAAAAGGAGCATCGCTCCGACACCATCTCTAAGGGCATCGCCCTGACACCATCTCTAGGAGCATCGCTCCGACACCACCTCTAAGGGCATCGCCCTGACACCATCTCTAGGAGCATC
>CALDEP010000249.1 GCA_937942475.1 uncultured Aureispira sp. | reverse complement strand
CATTTCAAATTGAAATAAAATGACAGCAGTAAAATCTTTAGTGATAACAGGTTTCGGAATTAATTGTGAGGAAGAAATGGCAGCCGCTTATGAATTAGCAGGCGCAACAGCAGAGATTGTACATTTGAATGAAATTCTGTTGGGTGAAGTATCTATTCACCACTACGATATATTGAACTTTCCAGGAGGGTTTTCTTTTGGAGATGATTTAGCATCGGGTAAAGTAGTTTCTAATAAAATAAAATTTAAAAAATTACCTTCTGGTAAAGTCTTGTTGGATGAAATCAAGCAATTCTTGGAAGATGGTAAATATATTTTGGGTGTTTGTAATGGCTTTCAAATGTTGGTAAGAATGGGTTTGTTGCCAAATACCAACCACGATTTTGAGCCAGAAGCAACCTTGAGCAATAACAATTCAGGAAAGTTTGAAGATCGTTGGGTCTACTGCAAAGTGAACGCTACGGTAAAAACACCGTTCTTGAAAGGCATTACACAAATGGCGCTACCTGCTCGTCATGGAGAAGGGAAGTTGATTTTTATGGATGATGCCATGCGTACAAAGGTTCAAGCAGAACATTTAAACTGTTTGACTTACTGTACCGAAGATGGAACGGAAACGGCTGATTATCCAGCAAATCCTAATGGCGCAGATTTAAACTGTGCAGGATTGACCAATCCAACGGGGCAAGTATTGGGCTTGATGCCACATCCAGAGGCTTATTTGACTTTGTATAACAATCCTAATTGGGGACAAATTAAACGAAATAATCCAAATCATAACGAAGCTGGAGAAGGATTAACTATCTTTACCAATATAGTAGAGCACATCAAATCACAAAAACTGGCAACAGTTTAGATCAAAACACTTAATTGAAGGCTAACCAATGAAAACGGGCATTCAAAATACGTATATCGTTATTATAAAATTAGACCTAATACAACACGTATATAGGCAAGCTAATTAGGCGACAAAGAGCCTGTTTGAAGTATACTTCAAACAGGCTCTTTATGTTTGGCTGTCATAAATATGTTATGCAGGAATTTTTTTAGATGAAATTTAAATCTATCGTTGTTTACTTAGATATTTTTCTAATGTTAAATTTTTAATGTTGAATGCTAAATGTTGTTATGCTATGAAGCATTCAACATTAAAAATTCAAGATTCAACATTAAAAAAGACAATTAGCAAGGCAATTAATTTTATAGATAACATAACAGGAGTTGTAATTAGTACCAAATTTAAATTGAGCATAATATTTTATCAAAACCACATAAATCAATAACAAACAATGGATCTTTTGATTCCGATTAAACGAGCTTTAATTAGCGTTTCAGACAAAGCAGGAGTAGTAGAATTGGCGCAATCTTTAGCAGATGCAGGCTGTGAAATTATCTCTACAGGAGGTACACAACGCAAGCTAGAAGAGGCGGGAATTGCTACAACAGAGATTTCAACCGTAACGGGAAATCCTGAAGCTTTTGGTGGTCGCATGAAAACTATTTCTTTTAACATCGAATCAGCCTTGCTATTTGATCGTGAGAAAGATGCAGAAGAGGCGGCGGCTCTAAATATTGAGCCAATTGATTTGGTGGTTTGTAATTTATACCCATTTCAAGAAGTGCTTAAAAAAGGCGCTGATTTTGAGACCTTAATTGAGAACATAGATATTGGTGGACCAACCATGATTCGTGCTGCTGCTAAGAATTTTAAATACGTAGCAACGGTAACTCAACCTTCTGATTATACAGAATTGATGGCTCAATTGAAAAGCAATAAAGGCGCTTTGACCTACGATTTTCGCAAGAAACTAATGACCAAAGCCTTTAATCACACCGCTGATTATGATGCTTTGATTGCGACGACAATGGACAAAGAAATTGGCGTCAATTCTTTGCGTTTGGGTTTTGAAGAAGGCATTGATTTGCGTTATGGGGAGAACAGCCATCAAGCGGCTCGTTTCTACAAAGAGAAAAACTCAGACAACTCTTTGTATGATCTAAATGTATTGCATGGAAAAGCCTTGTCTTTTAATAACATTCTAGACATTAATGGCGCCATTGAAGCGATCAAAGAATCAACTCGTCCAGCTTGTTCTGTTATCAAGCATAGCAATCCTTGTGGACTTAGTGAAGGAGACAATCAAGCAAAATTATTGGAATTGGCTTGGGCAGGAGATCCTATTTCTGCTTTTGGGTCTATCATTGCCTTCAATCAAAAAGTAACGTTCGAGACCGTTCAGTTTTTTGACTTAAAGCATGAAGACAGAAGTAAACGTAAATTTGTAGAGGTGGTTATTGCCCCTAAGTTTACACCAGAAGCCTTGGCTTATTTACAACAACATAAGAACCTTAGAATTATCGAATTCAATCCTGCTCGTTTGACAGGAGGTATTGATTTACGTTATTTGAATGGCAGTTTGTTGGCGCAAGATACAGACAGTAAACTGCACAGTAAATTAGACGTTGTTACGGCAAATCCTGTAGATATGGAAGTAGAGCAGCCGCTAATTGAATTTGGTTTGCGTGCCATCAAAACCATCAAATCAAACTCGATTGCGATCGTTCGTTTTAGAAATGGTTATGCTCAATTATTGGGTATGGGAGCAGGTCAGCCAAATCGTTTGATTGCGACGAAATTATCCATTGAAAAAAGCCGTGAGAACTTACGCAACGAATATACAGGAGCAGAAGAAGATTTTGAAGCTTATGTAGCACAAGAATTGGCAAATGCTTGGTTGATTTCAGATGCTTTCTTCCCCTTTGCAGACAATGTGGAATTAGCAGCAAAAGCAGGCGTTCGTAAAATTGTTCAGCCAGGAGGTTCTATTAGAGACAAATCAGTGATTACTACTTGTGATGACTTAGGTGTTTCAATGGTCTTTACAGGCATTAGACATTTTAAGCATTAGTGATAATTTGAAGATCTGAAAATTTGAAGATTTGCCAATTTGAAAATTTTTCCAATAAGAATGGTGAAAATTTCAAATTGGCAAACAATATCTAGAATAGAGTTTTAATTAAAAAATGAAATAGTCTTTTAGGCTACCTCAATATCTTCTAAAGCAAAGAAAACAACAGTTTATTAGAAAACCATATCAAATTGATTTCTAATCAATTTGGTATAAGGTGTTTTTTACTTTTTCGATAGAAAAATAAAACCACGAAGTAGCAGCGAAGCTAATTCAATAAACTGTTCTAAAAAACAACAGTTTATTAGAAAACCATATCAAATTGATTTTTTAATCAATTTGATATAAGGTGTTTTTTTACTTTTTCGATAGAAAAATAAAAAATTCAATAAACTGTTCTAAAAAACATAACATGGATTGCTTAACAAAATTTGATTCTCCTCAGCTGAAAACATTGCACCGAGGAAAGGTTAGAGACAGTATCCGTATTGATGACAATACTCGAATGATTGTCGTAACCGATCGTATTTCGGCATTTAATAAAAAAATCAAGACCGCTATTCCTACAAAAGGAGCTGTTTTGAATGGAATTGCTAACTTTTGGTTTGAACAAACCAAGCACATTATTGACAACCACGTCATTGAGCAAATAGACGATTACATTACCTTGGTAAAAGAAGCGGAACCGATTCGTGTAGAAATGGTCGTTCGTGGTTATTTGACCGGTTCGATGTGGAGAGGTTATGAAGGTGGAAAACGTCAAATTAGCGATGTAGTCGTTCCTGATGGAATGGTTAAAAATCAAAAATTTGACCAGCCGATTTTGACACCGACGACTAAAGATGATGTAGATTCTGAAATCAACGAACAAGGAATCGTAGAAGGAGGTTTGGTAAGCGCAGAGATTTATCAACAAATGAAAACCAAAGCGATTGAGCTGTTTACATTTGGAAGTGAATTTTTGGCAGCACGAGGAATTGTATTGGTTGATACGAAATACGAATTTGGCTTGTTGGATGGCAAATTGATTTTGATTGATGAAATGCACACGCCAGATTCTTCTCGTTTTTGGAGTCTAGAAGATTATAAAAAAAATCCTGCTACCGCAGAGCAAATTGACAAAGAATTTGTACGCCAATGGATGTTGGCAAACAAAGTAAATGGAGAAGTACCTACCATTTTGGCACCAGAAGTGGTTGCCGAAACAAGTCGTAGATACCAAGAAATTTACAAGGCGGTTACAGGCAAAGAATTTAGCTTGGTAGATTTACCTTCTAAGGTGCGTGTTTATAATAATCTAGTAAAAGCAGGTGTTATTAGACCTGGTTTTGTTGCCATAATAATGGACGATGAAGACGATTTGGACGATTGTAAAGTATTGAAAGATTATGTAGAAGAATACAATCTTTGTGTGGATTTGCGGGTTATTTCTGCGGATAGAAATGGAGGACGTATTGCTGAATTAGCAGCCGTTTATAATACTTCTGTAGAACCTGTTGCGGTGATTGTTGTGGGACCTCCTAGTCTAGGAATGGCTTTGATGGCGAATCTAAGTGTTCCTGTTATTGATGGGGTAGAAGCACCAATGGATAGCGTGGTTCGTGCAGCCGTATCTAGTTTGAATCTTCATGATATTCGGGAACAAATCACTCAAGAAATTGTAGAAATGAAGCAATCTTTAGATGATGCGGACGCTATCGTTCGAAATGTTTAATTGGGTTAATATACTAAAAAGACAATCTTAAAAGCATAATGTATTGAGGCAAACTCAGCGAGTTGCCCAATCTTATCTTCATAATAAAAAGTAACAAAAATGATAATTGACGCTATTTCACCTTTAGACGGTCGATATGCTGGGAAACTAGTTCCTCATAGAAAATATTTTTCTGAAAAGGGTTTGATGTATTACCGTTGTAAAGTAGAATTACTTTATGTTTTAGCTTTGGACGAAGCAGGTTTGTTTGAGCCTTTGAATGCGACCGAAAAAGCCAATATTCAAGATTGTATTGATAATTTTACAGATGCCGATTATCAACGAATTAAAGAAATTGAAAGCGTTACGAATCACGATGTAAAAGCTTGTGAAATCTTCTTGAGAGAGCGTACAGGCTTGCGTGATGTGAATATGCTGCACTTTGCCTTGACTTCTGAGGATGCTAATAATTTGGCGTATACCTTTATGCTTAAAGATTATTTGGAAGAGCAACATTTGCCACAAATCGAGGAAGTTTTAAACAAACTAATTGACTTGGCAGAAGCTTGGAAAAACATTCCATTCCCTTGTCGTACACACGGACAAAAAGCATCGCCTAGTACAGCAGGAAAAGAAATTGCGGTATTTATCAATCGTATTACCCGTATTTACAAAGAACTAAAAAGCTTTACTTTTTTAGGTAAAATTAACGGTGCAGTAGGAAACTACTCAGCTATGTTGGCTGCGTTTCCCGATTTTGATTGGTTGAATTTTGCCCACAATTTCTTGCGCAAACACGGTCTAGAGCCAAACATTGCCACCACGCAAATTGAGGACCACGATACCTACGCTACTTACTTCAATTGGACACGTCAAATTAACAACATCAGCATGGACTTAGACGTCGATTGTTGGTTGTATATTTCTAAAGACTTGTTCTCTGAGAAAGTGAAAGCAGGAGAAGTAGGATCTTCTACCATGCCACATAAAGTCAATCCAATTAACTTTGAAAATAGCGAAGGAAATTTGATGTTGGCGAACTCTATGTTGACTTTCTTGTCGGACAAATTGTGTCGTTCTAGAATGCAACGAGATCTTTCTGATTCAACCGTTCAACGTAACATGGGTTCGGCTTTGTCTTATTCTTCTTTGGGAATGACAGAATTGATGCGTGGTTTGAATAAGCTAAAAATTAACGAAGGAAATTGCCGTCAAGAATTGCAGGATAGCCCAGAGTTATTAGCAGAACCGATCCAAACAATTCTTAAAATTGTAGGCGTAGACGATCCTTATACCTTATTGAAAAAAGTTTCTCGTGGTCAAAAACCAACTAGAGAAATGTTGATGGAATTGGTGAAAGGTTTGGATATAGATCAGGCTGTAAAAGATCGAATTTATAAATGGGAAGCCGTGGATTATGTTGGTGATGCGGTTCGGATTTGTGATTTGACGGTTGAGGCAGCTAGAGAAGCGATGAAGTAAGGTTGATTTGAAAATTTGGTAATTTGAAAATGAATTTTGTGTTTTGTTTTCAAATTACCAAATGAAATTTATAGAGTAATGACAATAGTTTATTTGAAATAAGAGGTTTTGTTACTTTTTTAAAATAGACGAGTAAACTTTAAGGAGTATAAACCAACAATTTATTAGAAAGTTATCTCAAATTGCTTTTCAATTTGAGATAAAACGTTTTTTTATTTTTTACAAAAAAATAAAAAATTCAATAAATTGTTCATAAACACAACAATGAAAATAGCGATAATTGGATCGGGAGGAAGAGAACATGCTTTGTCTTGGAAACTAGCGAAAAGCTTAGGAGAAGAAGCCGTTTATACCTTACCAGGAAATGGTGGTATTCCAAACAGTCATCCAATGGATATTAATGACTTTGAAGCCATTAAAGAATTTTGCGAAGCAAATGAGATTACCTACATTTTTGTAGGACCAGAAGTACCTTTGGCAGATGGAATAGTAGACTATTTTAACCAAACAAGCATCAAGGCATTAGGACCTTGTAAAGATGCCGCACAGCTAGAAGGCTCTAAGATTTTTTCTAAGAACTTCATGGAAAAGCATGGTGTCGCAACAGCTGACTTTCATACTTTTTCTTCGGTAAGTGATGCAGAAGAAGTCGTCCACGAAATGGACGGTGATTTGGTCATTAAATACGATGGTTTGGCAGGAGGTAAAGGCGTTTTTGTTTGTGATAACATACAAGAAGCCTTGGATGGTTTGGATGAAATGAGAGAACAGTATGGAGAAGAATGTCCGTTCTTAATTGAAGACAAAATTGTAGGAGACGAAATCTCTATCATTGGTTTTACCGACGGGAAAAGCATCCAATTGTTATTACCATCACAAGACCACAAACAACTAAACGATGGCGATACAGGACCGAATACAGGAGGAATGGGCGTGATGTGTCCAGTACCCTTTTGGAATGCGGACTTAGCAGCAGAGATTGATGCAAAAATTGTACAACCAACCTTGAAAGGCATCCAAGCCGAAAAAATGAATTACAAAGGCGTGATTTATTTTGGCATTATGATGGGCGAAGATGGACCAGAATTATTGGAATACAACGTGCGTTTTGGCGATCCTGAAACAGAGGTTTTATTACCTTCTTTGAAAACAGATTTGGCAGAAGTGGTGAAAGCTTGTTTGGATGGAAGCTTAGGCGATTTGGAATTAGAGTTTGAAGAAGGCTTCTTTGTGGATGTGGTACAAGTTTCTGGAGGTTATCCAAAAGCCTATGAGAAAGGCTATGAAATTCATGGCTTGTCTGAGGTAGACGATGCGATTGTTTTTCATGCTGGAACCAAACTACACAAAGGAAAAATCGTCAGCAATGGCGGGCGTGTTTTAAATGTAGTAGCACAAGGCGAGACCTTGGACGCTGCCATTAAAAAAGCTTATGCAGAATGTGCTAAAATTAGTTTTAAAGATAATTTTTATAGAAAAGACATTGGACAACGCGTGTATAAAGTCGTCAAATAAATGAAAAAGAGAATTGCTTTATTTATCTCTGGGCGTGGGAGCAATATGCAGGCTATTGTGAAACAATGTCAAGAAGGAATTTTGAAGGATCTGGCAGAAGTAGTCTTGGTTTTTGCGAACAAGCAAAGTGCAGGAGGTTTGGAATATGCCAAGGAATTGGGTTTAGAAACCCAATGCATTGAATCCAAAGGTCTAAAACGCACTACTTTTGACCAAAAGGTCTTAGCTTTATTGTCTGATTATAAATTGGATTATATTGTTTTAGCAGGATATATGCGGGTTTTGTCTAGTGGATTTGTACAAGCCTATCCAAAGCAAATTATCAATATTCATCCCGCTGATACGACTCAACACCAAGGCTTAAACGGCTATGGTTGGGCATTTGAAAAAGGATTAGAAACAACGAAAGTAACCGTGCATTATGTAGATGAAGGACTAGACACGGGAACAATTATAGCGCAACATCCAGTTGATCTCAAAGGAGCAACAAGTTTGGAAGAGGTAGAGCGCCGAGGTTTGGCGGTGGAGCATTATTGTTATAGCAAAACACTTCAAGGAATTTTTGAATAAATTTAATTTTGTACAAGACAAAATGCATAATACTTTAGAGTAAAGATCTATTCAACAAAGTTTTTAGATCGATACGCTTTTAGTATCTAATAAGTGTTTTAGGCAGGTTATATCTGTTTCATTTGATAATAATATCATTTGTCCTGTACACAGAACTATTATTTTAAAAAGAAAAAAATGTGTGGAATTGTAGGTTTTATAGGTCGGGACAAAATTGTTTATGACTTGATGATGGGCTTAACAGCATTACAACATAGAGGGCAAGATGCTGCGGGAATTACAACGTTCAAGAAACTTTTCCATGAAAAAAAAGGACTGGGATTGGTGAACAATGTTTTTGAAGAAAAACATTTAGAGCGTTTGTTGGGAGACATTGGAATTGGGCATGTTCGTTATACAACACATGGGTCAAATGAGTTGAAAAATGCACAACCTATTGGAACCAACTACCCCTTTGGTATCTCGATGGCACACAATGGAAATATTACTAATTTTAATGAAATTAGTGAGCAATTGTATAGAGAGCATCATATTTTGCCAAATACCACGAATGACTTGGAGCTGATTCTATACACGTTTGTATCTGAATTACGTGCCTCAAAGAACCTTGGAAAAGTGACGGCAGATGACATTTTTGATGCCGTGCATGCGACGCAACAAAAAGTACATGGTGCTTATGCAGTGGTTTCTATCATTGCAAATCATGGTTTGTTGGCGTTCTGCGACCCGAATGGAATTCGTCCATTGATACTTGGTAAGAAAGAAACGAAAGAAGGGATCGTTTATGGCGTGGCTTCAGAGACCGTTTGTTTTGATCATTTGGGCTATGAAGTGGTGCGTGATTTGGAGCCTGGTGAAATGGTTTTTATTGATAATGATAAAAACGTGCATTTCCGCAAAGGACATTCGAATGGACAACGCTTTTGTGTGTTTGAATTCATCTATTTTGCTAGAGAAGATTCTTCTTTGCATACTCGCTTAGTGGCAGGGCAGCGCGTGAAAATGGGGCGTCAATTAGCCGAAAAAGTTAGAGCGGCTGGCTTGAAACCTGACATCGTTATTGATGTGCCTACTTCTGGTTATTTTGCAGCTTCGGGCTTGGCAGAAGAGCTTAATATTCCACATCGTCGAGGCTTGGTGAAGAGTAATTATATTGGACGTAGTTTTATTTCTTCCAACCAATCGGAAAGAGAAGACATCGTGAAACGAAAGTTGAATCCAATCGGAAAAACAGTAGAAGGAAAGAAAATCGCAGTAGTAGATGATTCTATTGTTCGTGGAACAACGTCTAAACGAATTGTACAAATTTTGAGAGAAGCAGGTGCAGCAGAAATTTACTTTATCTCAGCAGCGCCACCATTGTTAAACCCTTGTATTTATGGGATTGATATGTCGGTAACAACCGAGTTGATAGCTGCCAATAGAACGATTGATGAAATCAAAGATTACATTGGTGCAGATGCTTTAATTTATCAATCTTTGGAAGATCTAAAAGTGCAATTTGACGAGATGGGCTTAAATACCTGTATGGCTTGTTTGTCTGGAGATTATCCTACAGCTAATGCCGATGTTGCTTTGCGCCAAATTGAGGAAGAACGCATGGAGTCTAAGAAGAATGCGAAAGCTTAGATGATTTGAAAAGGATATGATTTGAAGGTTTGAAAATTGCTTTATTAGAGCATTTTCAAATCTTCAAATTTTTTGTTTATAAACCTAAGAATTTTCTCTAGCACCTAAACCATACAATGCTCTATATTTGTCCATTAAGGGAGACAAGGTTTCTTTTAATTGCGCTCTTGTGGCAGCTTTGTCAAAGACCTTTCTTTCGCCCATTTGTTCTAATTCTTGTAATAAGAATTGCGCTTTGTCTTTTCCATTTTTGGCAACAGGGTGGCTTCGGTTGTTTTCTGTGATTTCTATGGTAATCTCCAAAGATTGGTGCAAATATTCATAAGCCTTGACAAAATCTTTGCGTACGTGAAAATTTA
The DNA here is from genome assembly GCA_937942475.1 of uncultured Aureispira sp. GTDB lineage: Bacteria > Bacteroidota > Bacteroidia > Chitinophagales > Saprospiraceae > Aureispira. The sequence goes on along the minus strand of CALDEP010000249.1, from coordinate 4,268 downwards.
ATTCGGCTAATTTGAGTAGAGATTGAGGATTGAGATAATGCTCTGCGGCAATTTCGTGGTATTTTAAGGCATTTTCCATGTCTCCATCAACCGCATAAGCAGTGGCTAAATAGTACAAACCAAAAGAAGCATGATGTAGCTCCAAATCTTTGACACTTAAACGATTTAAAATTTGATCTTTTCCCAAGTTTTGAAATTCATCAAAGATTTTTTTATACCCTTCTGCATCCAATGCAGGATCTACTCGCAGGCCTAAACTATTGTAATGATTCTTTTCTAATTCTTCTAGCGTATAATTTTTAGTATTATCACAAGAAAATAAGCACAAGATAAACAGGGCGAAAATTAAACTTAGTCTTTTTAACATTGTTATGATTTTTAAGGATTGTATAGATAGCTAAAGAATGTTTATTATAATAACGTCAAATAAAGCGATTCAATTTTATAACATTAGTAAATCATTACTATCTTTATCATTGTAATACTTTTTGGAGTTTTTAGTTTTTTAACAAAAAACATAAAAACACATCTTGCATTAAATTGATTATCAGCTTATTAGTGCTTTGAATGCATGAGATTTATCTAACTGATAATCAATCTAATACGATTTCTACAAGAAGTATTGTCATCGAGATTATAAAAATATCTAAAAACAACCGAAAAAGACAACTATAATGGCAGATGTAGTAAATATGCCTGCGCTTAGTGATACCATGGAAGAAGGGACACTAGTGGCATGGCACAAAAAAGTCGGCGAGGCTGTAGAATCAGGCGAATTATTAGCCGAAATTGAAACAGACAAAGCAGTTATGGAATTCCAAAGCTTTTACGATGGTGTACTTTTGTACATTGGAGTAGAAGAAGGTCATGCAGTTCCTGTAGATGCTGTAATTGCTATAATTGGAAACGAGGGAGAAGATTATAAAGCCTTGTTAAAAGATGCTGCTAATGCTACTAAAAAAGAAGCGGCTCCTAAAGAGGAAGCAGAAAAACCTTCTGAAGAAGTATTAGAAACTGTTTCTGCTCCTTTGAACAAAGAAGAAAACAAAGAGAGTGCTAGCAATGGTCGTGTCAAAGCTTCTCCATTGGCAAAAGCAATGGCGAAAGAAGAAGGTATCGACATTAATAAAGTGAACGGTACTGGAGACGACGGACGTATTGTTAAACGTGATATAGAGGAATATTTGAAAAATCCTCAACCTGTAGAAACTGTTGTGGCTGCCAAAGCTATCAGCGTTCCTGAGCCAGATGGCGACTATGAAGATGTTCCTGTTAGCCAAATGCGCAAGGTGATTTCTCGTAGATTGGGTGAAAGTAAATTCAATGCACCACATTTCTATTTAACCATGGAAATTTGCATGGACAAATTGATTGCAACTCGCAAACAATTAAAAGAATTAACAGAAACTAAGATTTCCTTCAATGACTTTGTGGTAAAAGCAACTGCAAAAGCCTTGAAAGAACACAAAAATATCAATGCTTCTTGGTTGGGCGATAAGATTCGTTATTACAACTATGTAAACATGGGTGTAGCGGTAGCAATTGATGAAGGTTTGGTGGTTCCTGTCGTTCGTAATGCAGACTCAAAAGCTTTGTCTAGCATTGCTACTGAAATTCGTGAACTAGCAGGTAGAGCAAAAGAGCGTAAATTAACGCCTGATGAAATGTCTGGAAATACGTTTACTATTTCTAATTTAGGAATGTTTGGTATTGACGAATTTACAGCTATTATCAATGCGCCTGATGCTTGCATTTTGGCTGTTGGAGGAATTAGTCCTAGATTGGTTTTAGTGGATGGTGAAGTAAAAGAATCTCAGTTTATGAAAGTAACTTTGTCTTGCGATCACAGAGTCGTAGATGGTGCTTCTGGAGCTAAATTCTTACAAACGCTAAAAGCAATTTTGGAAGAGCCTATGCGCTTGATGATCTAAGTTGTTTTAAACTTAAAACGTACTTACCGGATTAGGGTTGAAATTATAATTCTAATCTATATAAGTTGATATAGAAACACTCAAATAGCTTTTCATAAGTTGTTTGGGTGTTTTGTTTTTTGGATAAAAGGTGTTGGAGCATATTTATGGCGCATTTTTAGTTTTTACCAAGGCACTTTCTTAGATTTATAAGATGTGGAAATGCTATACGATATTAGGCAATTACTTTACAGAGTACTAAACCTATTGATTTCTTGCTTGCTTGATGGGCAAGCCAATTATTTACCTTAATTCCTTTGACATTACTCCGTTGAAAAATCGTATTATTTTGATTATCAGTAGGATGTGCTTTTGCTAAAAAGAAAACACTAAAAAACTGATAATCAAAATAATGTAAGATGCTTTTTTATGTTTTTCATAGAACCCGAAGGCTCAGCGTAGCTAAAAACTAAAAACCACGCAGTAGCAGCGCAGCTAATTAACGGAGTATTACCTTTGATACAATGAAATATTTACCCTTCCTTCTTTTTTTTATTACAGCTTGTTCAACGACCCATAACTTGATCTTATCTTCTATGGACGAATATCAAACAGAGATTCAAGCCTATCAAACTCATTTGAATGAAGAATACAAGGATAGTTTAAAATCTCCATTAACAAGGGAAGATAGATTAGCTTTCGAAGCATTAGAGTTTTACAAAATCAATCCAGAGTTTAGAGTTGTTGCAAAATTTAAAGAAAAAAAGTCGGCGCTCTTTGCTATGAAAACAACAACAGATAGAACGCCTGAATATCGAAAGTATGGAGAATTGTACTTTGAATTGAAGGGCAAAAAATTTAAACTCAATGTCTATCAAAATCCTTCTTTGATGACTCGTCCAGGGTATGAAGATTACCTATTTCTCCCCTTTACAGATCCAACAAATGGGGATAAGAGTTATGGGGGTGGTCGATATATCGATTTTCGAATTCCCACTTCAACAGAAGTTATCTTAGATTTTAATAAGGCATACAATCCTTATTGCGCATATAATAGTGAATTTTCCTGCCCAATTCCGCCACCAGAAAATGATATATCTGTCGCAATAGAAGCTGGTGTGATGGCTTGGGATAACTATTAGGAATCCCTTACAAGCATGAGTCTTGGGCTTATCGTTCGTGGTTGGAGGCTAGACATAGGTAGCATTTTGAGAGAGAAGGTTGGTGTTTGATTGGACTAAATGGTGTCGGAGCTATGCTCCTTTTAACTTTTGGTTATTGATTATTTTACAACTGGTAACAGGGCGATGCCCTTTTTATTAGGAGCATTCGCTCCGAAGCCATTTGAAGTATAATCATCAGAATAGAAAATAAGGAGCATCGCTTCGTCCCCCCTTTTTTCATTACGTCTCTTATCGGAACTGCGTAACATCAGTTAAATAAGTAATGATGAGTTTAATACTGAACGAAAAAAATGTTGCGTAACATGAGGTATAATAAGGGTAAGTTGCCAGCTTCAAATTTGATAGGTTAAGTTGGTCGTGGGAATTCTTTAGCTTAAGAGCGATTAGTGAATTTTAGGTCGTATTTTTAGCTTTTACCAAGGCTCTTTCTTAGATTTATAAGATGTGGAAATACTATACTATATTAATAATAAGCCTGTTGATCTCTCGGTCAAGTAATGGGCAAGCCAATTACTTTATTTTAGATACTTTAAGTAATGATGACATTTATCTAGAAGAGATTGGTTTTAGATATGGGCATACCTATCAATTTACAACTGAAATCACTAATGACAGTGTTTTTTTGATCTTGCCAGAAGGCGTACCCAAGGGGTATTATGAAGCTTATTATGATCTAGATACCAATCGTTTGGCTTTGGTTTATTATCAGAATGGTTCAAGGACTTATGGGCAGCAATTCTATGCTGATGGGACGATAAAAAGTGATACCGAGTACAATTCTGTTGGGCAATTTCACGGCTTGCATATTTGGTATAATAGAAACGGGGAAGAGGTTTGGCATGCCGAGTATGATTTTGGTTTGTTAAAACCTCAATACGATTTGACTTATTTGGAATTGGAGAATGAGACGGAAGCCTTATTAAAGAATAAAGAAGGATTTGGATTATATGAATTTACACCAACACCTTCTAGAGCAAGACGAGAGCGGATTCAACTCAATGAAAACGAAACCTTTGTTTACGAAAATTCTACCCACGACTGTCATTATTGCAATCGTTATGAAGGAACTTGGAGGGCTACAGATAATTTCATTTATTTAGAACTGAAAGATCCAACAGGTTGGCGAACGCCTATTCGGAAATTTGCAATTACAGCAACGGCTCGACTAACTCGT
>CALDEP010000248.1 GCA_937942475.1 uncultured Aureispira sp. | reverse complement strand
GTTTCTCCTATTTCAAGTATGATTGTCTTAGAAACAAAAAAGGACTATGATCGCTTTGACATCGAAGAAAATGAAGAGGGCTTAGGCAATGCTTCTGAGCAAAAACAAGGACTTAAAAATGCCACCAACAGTAGTTCTGGCGCTGTTCCTGAACCCCATGAATGGTGTTTTATTTTTCTAATTTCATTTGGTATTCTATTTTCACAACTCAAGAGAATTCGTTCTTAAAAAACGTATCAGCATGAAACCCTACTTATTTTTATCTATCGTTCTACTGCTTCTTTTTAATTCCTGTGAACAAACGACGACACAGTATGATTTAATTATTAAAAACACAACATCTAGCCCGATTCATGTTTTCTTTAAAAGTTATCATCCAAACGATATAAGAAGCCAAAAAACAATCGTTCCAGCAAATGATCAAAGCCTAATTATATCTACTGCTGATATTTCTAAAGAGACTATTAAACAGCCCAAAAACCCTTGTCAAGTAATCGCTGAATCGCTAGAAATAGCCAGAGAAGACGGACAGGTTTCTAATTTCAAATGGTGTTCCTCTACAGATTCCAAGACTGAACCTTATTTTAAATTAACAGAAGTAGACCTTGGTCAACAAGAATATATCATCACAATTAAGGACAGTCATTTCGACTAAAAAAGCACCCAAATCCCATAACAAACCCAAATGCTAAACTCTAAAAACCGTTTAATTGGAAGTCTCCTTTTGTTAGCCCTGCTAATAGGCATACCCGTGTGGCAAAGCTACTTACATGGCGACTTCCTTTTTTACTTTACGCTTTTATTAGCTCCTTACATTCTTTATGTACAACAAAAAGAAGTGGCTAGTACTCGTTACGTTTGGGCTAGTATTTTTTGCGGCATGGCACATTTAGTTTTAGGTAGTAATGTCCTCTATTTAAGTGCCTTTTTGTTCTTTGTTTTATTCTTAATAGAATGGCAATATGGGAAATTAAATGCCTTGTCTATTTATTGGATATTTCTCCTTTCTCCTTTGACTATTTTTCTATTTGGAATCTTTAGTTTTCCAATACGATTGGAGCTGTCGAACTTAGCCAGTTGGCTCTTGCAATTTGTACAATCTGACCTCACTTGTCAAGGCAATATTATTGTGATCAATGGGGCTGAATTTTCGGTAGACGAAGCTTGCATGGGGCTCAAAATGGTCAGTTATAGTTATTTGGTTTTCTTGGTTTTAATTGCTCATTTTGAAAAGAAACGCCAAGTAGAATTATCAAAACCCTTTGTAGTCTTGGTCTTGAGTATTGGAACCGTTTTGATTTTAGCAGCCAATCTCATTCGAATTATTACCATCATACTCCTACAAGCAATGCCCGACACGGCTGCACATGAGATGATTGGCATCATCAGTTGGTTGGCCTATGTTATTTTACCTGTTTTCTTTTTAATTCGATTTAGCGTCTATAAATGGGGGCGCATCTACCCAATTCAAACACCTAAAAAGCTTCCTAAAGTCCTAGTAAGTCTGCTCTGTATGGCTAGCCTAAGTTTATTAAGCATCGGCAGTTATAAAAATATAACCAAAGACAAAACGCCTCCCAAGGCAATCGTTCCCATTCAAATTGATGGCTTTGAACAACAAATAGCAAAAGATGGTGTCGTTCAATTAAGAAATGACGAAGTACTCATTTACATTAAGCCTGCCAGTGCGCCCTATCGTGCCGATCATGCGCCCAATATTTGTTGGAAAGGCAGTGGTTATGCCTTTAGCAAAGAATGTTTAAAAACTATTGATAGCCTAGAAGTGATTACTGCTCAACTCAAGAAAGGCGATGACATTTTGTATACGGCTTGGTGGTATGATAATGGCACTCAACAAACGGCCAATCAGCTAGAATGGCGTTGGAATGCCTTGAAGGGAGAAGGAAATTATCAATTGTTTAATGTGACGGTGGAAGATCCTGATTTGTTGGAAAAACAGGTGCGTTTGTTGATGAAATAAATTTTTAAGTTTAAATGCTTATCTTTAAACCTCTAAACAAGCTAAAAAAACCAAACATGAACCCTAAAAAACTCGTTAACCTTAGCAACAACATAGGCATTGTTTCCATTATTTTACTCATCTACTGGGTCTTTATTTTTATTGCCATTATGGTCTTTGATCTAAAGATTTTCAGGCGCAATATGACGGAAATATTCTTTATGAGTATTTTTGGAATCATAGTACTGATGGCTGGAGCATTGATTGTGAACATCATGTTCAACTTGACTCGTATTGCTCAAAAACACAACCAAGATAAGGAGTCTGGTTATGTCAAGACGTCAAAACGATCAATTGTTCTTTTTCTCTTGAGTTTTCCATTTATTTTTTGCCTTTTATTGGGTGGTAATTATCTAAGTTCAAAGAAAAAAGAACGAGTCTTAACACAAACGGCAACTTCTATCGTAGAAAACAGCAGTTACCGTATTCCTGAAGTCCTAAATTACTCTTTTGATAGAGCTTGGATTGACAACACGGCTGAACTGCTTTATTTGCTAGCCAGCACAGACAAAAATTTCCCCTCTATCACTGTAATCACAAAAGATAGCATTAACAAAATTGATGTTTTTTTAGAATTTTCTCAAAGAAATAGAAATCCCCAAGACTCACTTCCTCCAAATAAACAAACCTATATTTTCAAAACCGACCAAGAAGAACGAAATTATTTGAACGAGGTATTTACAAATCAAAACAAGGAGTTACGTTATAGTGCAGATGGTGGACGATATGAATTATTTTTCCCATTTATAGAAGGAAACAAGGTCGTTGTCCTACATTTTTCTGATTACCTACGGTATGGAAAATACGGTAGTTAAGCCTAATTTTAGCTACTTTTTATTCTGATAAAACTTCCTCTAAGGAATGGTCAATAAATAAGATGAACAAAATTTGAAGCTAGGTTTTTGTTTCAAATTATACTAAAGATGAGAAGTGTAGCGGGCTACACGCCCGATTCTTTAGTGGAATTTGAGGCAAAAAAATTATTCAAATGTTCATCTTATTTTTTTACTGTTCCTAAATATCCTTCCAAAGAACAATTCATTATTTCCAAATGCGCTGGAAAACTCTTTTCGCCCCAAAAGGGTTCTCCATCATTATATTTATAAGGCACAAATTTTTCGCCATAAACTTTCAAATTCTCTCCAAGAATTACAGAGAGCGTTTCGTCTACAAAAAATGAAAATTTAGAATTTGGTAATAAATAGCTCATCTGATTGTAATAATCTACAAAAGCAATGCACTTATTTTCGGCTACTTCAAAAATATAAAAACCACCTTCCAAATGATCGTCAAGTAGATACAAAGCCTTGTCACAAGAGCATTCATAAATCTCAACCTCTTCCAAGTCTTTTAATTTAGATAATTTTTCTTTCTGATAAATAGCTTCTTTTTTACCTTTGGGGTAATTCGTAACCATGTTGTAGATAACTACACCAGTGATGCTTATTATTATAAAAAATAGCCACTGCACTCCAAAGCCTTCATAAAACAGAAAAATAAACAAGGATGCTATGGCAACAATTAGAGTAATAAAAAAAGATTTCCAGTCAAATTTTTCATTTAACACGCTTTCAGTTGAAGTATAGGCAACCTGAATTAATTTCTTTTCAACATTGTCTAAAAGGACTTTTTTCTTAATCATGAATTTCAGAAAATTGGGTTATAAATAGGTCTGTCTTATTTCTTCTCTTTTGGATCAGGCAACATCTTAATATCCACCAAAGCCTTCCCTTCCTTGTACTCAATTGTCGTCAACATAGGGCGATCAATCACCCACCAAGGCGCTGTTGGCGTGACACTTAATACGGCTTTTCCATCCTTCCAACTGGCTGTCATAGTTCCCGTAGCATTGTTATTTTCTCCCGCAATATCCATCACAAAATTAGACGTATACTTCCCCTCAAACGGGCGTCTCAAATCAGGCAAAGCAGGCGAAAACTCCATGCGTACCCCAGCATTTTCTTTGTTCCATTGCTTGACATAAGCAACTTTAAGTTCTAGAGTTTCTGTTCCTTCAAATTCATAGACCAAAGAACGGAAGTCATTTTTTTGAGTGACAATAGTTTTGTTCTCTTTTCTTTCAATCGACCAATCTTGTAAGGTTGGTTTTCCTTCTGAAGGATGAGCGGTGGTTAAGATTCCCTCTCCTCTTACACTCATTTCAAAATTTCCAGAACTTGCCCCACCTTGCGTCTGCGTCAAAGCCATTTGAAAAGGAACCAAGCCTAATAATTTATCCATTTTGTACGCCTTTCCATCATAAGAAATACCTGCTTTTTTTCCAAAATCTCGATAAGGCAAATCCAAAGCCACTAACAATTGATTTCTAGAATGCCCCATCGTAGAGCCATTCTTCTTTTTTAATTCCGTTTTCGGGCGTTTTCCTTGATACCAAGCTTCTACTTTTTCCCCTTTAATGTTCTCATAAGAAAAAGACATATCCAACATTTTGTCGGTACTTTTATCCACAACCTTAACAGGATAAGAGCTTCTAGTAACAGGCAATTCAGGCAACCAAGCCGCTATGTTCGGCAAATCTGCTACAATATACTGATCCAAGGAACCTTCTTCTGCATCTTTCATCACCCACAAATCACCCTCAGGTGTTTCCAACTTTGCATACTCATGCATGTTCCAATCTGGGTTCTTAGAAACCAAGATCAAATCCAATTCATAAGTAGCTGCCCAAACTTGTAGCGGCAACACAGGAAAACCAACCAATGGCGCTCCTTTATAATCTACTTTATGTGCCTTTTGACTCAATACAGTTTCACGTTCTGTTGCGGTCAAGGCAGGTCCTTCTGGCAGCATTCTTTTGAGACTTTTACAAGCCGTTACAAATTGTAATAACATAAGTAATAGAACTAATTTTGATAAGATTTTCATGGTAATCACTTGAAATTCCAAAGAAGATGAACGAAAAAAGAGGCAGCTCAAAATGAGTGCCTCTCCAATATATTAAAAGATTTTTTAAATCTATCTATTTTCCTGTTTTCTCAAATTTCAAAGAAGCAGAATTAATACAATAACGCAAACCAGTAGGTTCTGGTCCATCGTCAAACACGTGTCCTAAATGACCATCACAACGCCCACAAGTTACTTCTGTACGCACCATTCCATAGGCATTATCTTTGTATTCTCTTACATTTTCTGTCGCAACAGGTTGATAATAACTTGGCCATCCTGTTCCAGACTTAAACTTGGTATAAGAATCAAACAAAGGCAAACTACAAGCCGCACAATGATACATTCCCTTTTCTTTATTGTCCCAATATTTTCCAGAAAAAGCACGCTCAGTTCCTTTCTCTCTTAGAATTCTATATTCTTCTGCCGTTAAAATAGACTTCCATTCTTCGGGCGTTTTCACCACTTCACCAATACCATTGCTATCTATAGGCATAGCTCTTGTCGTACTTTGCTCTACTTTTGTGGTAACCGCTTGAGTTTTTGATTGACAAGATATTAATAGAATGATAGCGACTAAAAAACTTACGCCAAGAAATAATCGATTCATTTGTATAATTTTTAGAATGAGGTTAAACTATAAAAATTCTAAACAACAGAAATTTGATATTGTTACATCAATTGTTTTTTTTAACTATCTTGTAACAGAATTTATTCCATCAAAACAGCTCCTTTTACTATGTTGTACACCAAAGAACAAACGCAAGATATTCACAAACAAACCTTTGCTTATCTCAAGGTCACAGAAGAAAACCATGTTCTACACCTAAGTTTAAATCGCCCCAAGCAAAAAAATGCCTTGAATGAGGTGATTACCAAAGAACTTGCCTACGCCATTTCTTATGCACAACATCACCATAGCATTTGGGCAGTTACGCTAGGCGCTGAAGGGACTATTTTTTGTGCAGGAGCAGATTTAAAAACCTTTATGGGGCATAAAGATACCGATTCTGGCTCAACTATTCCAGAAGCTTCGGGAGATATTATTTTGGGTGATTTGTTTGATAACTTACACAAACCTTGTATTGCAAAGGTGGGCAAGCCTGTTTATGCAGGCGGTTTTTTATTGTTGGCAGGTTGTACACACGTTATTGCAACGGACGCTTGTACTTTTACTTTATCTGAGGTAAAACGAGGAATTTGGCCCTTTCAAGTCATGGCGAGTTTACTCAAAATTATGCCCGAACGCAAGGTTTTAGATTGGTGTATTACGGGCAGTACTTGGTCGGCAAGACAGGCTTTTGAAGCTGGCTTGGTCACCAATTTGGTTCAAGACGATGATTTGGAAGAAACAGTTGCTGTCCTGGTAGAACAAATTTGTCAGAACGCTCCTACGGCCATTCGTTTAGGCTTAAAAGCCATTCAAGATTTAAAAGCCATTGCGGCAGCCGATCAACATAAATTTCTACACAAACGTTTAATGGAAGTCATTCAAACCAAAGATGCTCAAGAAGGAATGATGGCTTTTAGAGAGAAACGAAAAGCAAATTGGTCTGGTGAATAGGCTTACTGTGCAGAAAGCCAAGCATTTTTGAATGCTTATTCCTCCCAAACTGCCAAGCATTTCTTTTTTTGCCAAAACTTCTCTAAAGTCATTTTTTTATCTCCAACTACCTTAATGGTTAGTGGACTCAATCGGACGCTAATTTTATGGGAGCGATTTCCATAAGATCCAATGTCTACGACTTCTTTTCCTAATAACTTTAGTTTATTGGATGCTAAATACCTCATAATCGCAGGGACTTGTAAGTCCACTCCTCCTGTTATTTTTGAATGTGGATTTTTTAGCACCTTAGCAGTCTCAATCAGTTCCGCTAAGTCACTAGGATTATTTTCAAAGTGGGCTTTATAACTCTCAAAATAGATGGAGTCTAAGGCTTCTTCTTGAGCAACAAATTCTTTATTGATCACATAACCAATTGTCCAATTTTCATATTTCTCATCCCATTCGTTTTGCCTCTTTTGCCTTTGTTTAGAATTTCCTGCTTGCCCTAATCTTCTTTCGACAATCTTCCAAGTCATAATGTATTGTACTTAAAATTTTACGTTATTTTCTGTTGTAATAATTATGTTAACCCAATTCCTATTGAAATAATTCACAAGAGGTCTTATTTGCTTTGTATTTGAGGGAGAAAACAATGGTTACCAATGTATGGATGATAAAGGCAACAAACAAAATGAATAATAAAAAAATCTCTTTTCCATTTGCAGGAAAAGAGATTTTCTCTAAAAATAATATTTAATGGCATTTCGTCTTTAGAAATTATACGTTATGTTGCACTGACCATTAATAAACAAACCATCATCGTAAGTAAATGTACAATCCATTGTACTATCAGAAGTAATGACACAGGCTCCTGTCATCGTGCCCCCTCCAATTAGTCCAAATGGCTGAGAAGGAAAAGTAACAGTTGTTCCGTTTACTTCTGCATAGCGATCGGTCAAATCAAGGAAGAATGGACGAAACCAAACGATGTTTGTTGAGCTAGAATCGATTTCTATATCGCCAAAAAGGCTGTTGGTAAAGTTCACCGCACAAGGTCCTGTCGTGTAACCACCTACAATGACATTTCGGTAGTCATAACTACAGGAACCATCATCAACAGTAGCCATAGGATCGTAGTTCCAAGCCGCTGAATCGGTACATCCAGAGAAAATACAAGAACCATCGTCCTGATTTGCAAAAGGATTATAATTCGTTGCACGGCTATCAGTACAGCCCGTAAAAATACAAGAACCATCATTTGTATTTGCATTAGGGTCGTAATTATCAGCCTTGGGATTGGTACAACCATAAATTGGTGTCTCCGTATAAATACAAGAATTATCGTAAATATTCGCTTCAGGATTGTAGTTAATGGCTTTAAGATCCATGCATCCTTCAACATCAGGATTACATGAACTAAACATCAATCCGAAAACAAGGGCTACTATTAGAATCTGAAAATATGATCGTATGTGCATGCGTAATTCTTTTTATTATTGAGCATTAATTAGTCGAACGTCAAATATCATATCCGCACGGAGCGTAAGGGTTCCAAGTGACGGAAGATTCTTTGTAGAAATATTCATGCGGATGTCGTAATCTCCATTTTTAACGTAATCGTCCATAATAACACCTTCTTCTGGCACCAAATAGAGCACGTCCCCCACATTATCTGAAATATTATAGGCATGAGCAATCTTGATTTCGGGAAGGGTTCCTTTGGAAACAAAAACCTCTAAATCGCTAAGAAAATAGAACGTCTGGTTACTCGTACCTGTTGCTCCTTCCAAGGTCACCGTCATTGTCTTTAGTTGAATATCTTCAACGCTTGACACAAGCGGATCGCTTACTCTACCAGAGGAACTGTCCCCAAGTGTAATTGGAATCCACGGGATGTCAAAACCAATCGAAATCGGGCTTTCAAACTGAATTTGTACGGATTCATTATAATTGAAATACGTATATTGAAAGGTTGGCTTTTCCTCCAAGGCCCCTTTTTGACAGGAGGTTGTTTGAAACAGTACCGACAAAAGTATTAAACCTAAAAAACATGGTGTCAATTTCATAAACTTACTTATTTACAGCAACGATATTAGCGTCGTTCTGCTTTGATGAACATCTGTGTTTCGCCTATATTATAAAACTTAACGATATTACGCTCTGCGTACATGTGTATTAAACTGGTGCTTTGTTCTTCAATCTCAAAAGATCCTTTAACATATTGATCCATCTCAATCCACATATGTGTTGGATCTAGTAAGACCCAACTCCCTATTACAGCATAGTTCAAGGTATCATTAACATAATACTGCCCATTGCATACGCCATCTTCACCGAAATAGATTCTATACTCAGAGGTATTTGCGTCGTACTCTGGAAGAATAACGTCTAAAAAATTAGTACTCCCTCCATCCATTTGTACCGTCTGAACAACCCATTCACCTTTCATGATGAAATTCTCTTTCAGCTTGAAGCATCCCGAAAATGCGAACGTAGATACTACCAGTGCCAGCAATACTGTAATCTTACCGAATTTCATATCTAATCTTGATTTGTGTGTTTTGAGTTGAATCAGTCATTACAATCACTGAGTCATTTTTAAAGTCTAGCGGATTCAATAAACCAGAAGTCATTAGTTCGTCCGTTTCCAAAAATAAAACAGTTGCTTCATTATAAAGCTCCCAGGCATACATTTTGTTTCTTAGTTTGAATTGTGTGTGCGCCACCCATCTATTAGGGGTCGTTGCAGCTGCATCATTGATTCTATAAGAATCGAAATAAACAGAGTCCATATTTTCATCTCCAAACTTTAATACAAGGTCCGCCTCACTAAACAAAGGATTGATTGGATCCCAAGTTTTGTCTTCAAAATAAGAAATTTCAAATTCAGTTACATACATGTAGACACAAGTACTATCATGGTAATCTGTATCTGGCATCGCTCGTGGTGAGTCGATGTCATGGCAACCAAAGGTTGGAATTTCTCGTTCTTTTTCGCATCCTCCAAATATAAGGAGCGCAGCAGCAATTATTATTAATATAAAATTCTTGATCTTCATTATTTTTTCTCTGGTTTAGAAGAGCGCTTGCTTCCTCGGTTAAACGCATAGCCGAGACTCAAACCACCCCAATGCTCGTATCGAAAATAAATACCATCCTGATAGAAGAAAGGACTATAAAATACTCTGAACATAAAACCGCCATCTGGACTCTGAAAACGATATCCCAAGGTCATATTCCCTAATGCTTCTGTTTTTCTTTCAAACTCTGTGTCGGTCGCCGTTTTTACACTTCGAATTTCATAGCTTGCAATCTGAGTACCTACACCCAATTCAATATGATGTTTTTCCTTGAAGGCATACATGAAATTAACGGTTAGCGGAATGTGAACATCAAGTGTCGTTCCTGCATAACCTTCGGTCATGAATCCAAAACCAAAGCGAGCTCCAACTTTAAAATTGCTAATATTTAACGCCACTAGGTCGTAATTCAAAGACCAAATTCCTGCGCTACCTGCTAATTCAGCGTAAACGGAGTGTTGTAAGTCAACAACTTGAGCGGTAGCTTTTTTAGCTACTCCAAAAGAGAACACTGTTATTAAAACAACGCATATAATTCGTGCTATCATGCCGTTTCTTTTATCATTTCTTGTGGAAAGTAAAATGATGTGGTGTTGTAGATTTTGATTCACAAAATAGATGAAATGAGATTACCTTACTTTTGCATAATCAACTTGATGTACAAATATAACAAGATTCGTTACAGATACAAGTTTTAGGTCTATTGTTTTTATAATCAGAGGTTTTAATAACTCCTATTCCTCACTTTTTTTAATCTTGAATTTTGAGCAATACTTAGATATTGTCTTGTAGATAGCTCACACCTCCTTTATCACGAAAGCTAATCATTGCAATAAGTCCATTTAAAAGTATAAAACCCATTAAAGAAATCTTAGCTCCAAAGCTGAATTTCACAAAAAAGGTTGAAAATCCAACAATTAAGATTCCTAGGAAAACCCAATATCCAATTAAAGCTAAAATACCCTGTGTGTTAACACCGCCTTCTTTTATTATTTTTATAATTTCAAAATCCCGATCCATTTCCTTTTGTAGAATTCTTGAATTCGTTTTTTCTATGTATTTATAGTAATGCCAATTACCAAATAAGCCCAAATAAAGAAAGGGCAATACATCTAAAGCTAGGCAATGAAAAAGGGAAAAATTAAATGTCAGTTGAATAAACACGATACTTGCCAAAAGATAGGTCAGGGCAAATGCTGAAAAATACATCTTGCGATAGGTCAACCAAAAAGCACCAAATAAGAAAGCACTTCCATTAAAGGAAATTTTTATTCGCTGATTTTTAAGGCTTTCCCAAGCTCCTAAATAATAAGCTTTGTTTTGCTCCCCAAGAGACAATTCAAAATTATCCTGCCCTAAACTGTTAGCGTTAATTCCTACTTTATCATCTAAAACATCTGTCATTTCATTGGTTTTAAAAGTAAACTAATTCACTGCTTATTTTTATAGCTATCTCTAAATAAACAAGCCTTGTAACATAATTAGTTCAATTATTGTCTAATATTCTTTCATTATAGCTAGTAAGAATCATTTTGCTATGATTCATATAAAGACGGCTCAGATATTGCACCACAGATTATAGAACAGCCTTCATCAAAAGTTGTAAATTTACGGCATCATTTGCCATCAACCATCTAAAAATCAGCACTACTGAATTTCAAGAATCAAATACTACAACTGTTAAAAAGCTCTAATGAAGTAAACCTTCAATTGGGCTTAACCTTGTTGTCTGCAAACCCAAGCTACCTAAATGAAGAGATAGAGAAACAACTTTTAGAAAACACCTTAGTTACAGAAGAAGATTACCACTTATATTTTTCTAGTTCCAAACACAATGGGGCGAAGCTTTTAGAATTGGCTCGATACAATTTGGAATTTGTTATTGATAAGTTCGAACAAATTGATTTGAGTCAACTCCAATCTTTTGAAGGCTTAGAACGCTTAAAAAACATTAAAGAAGTTCGCTTTTTTGATAATAACTTGAAGCAACTCCCTAGAGCAATTTTTCAAGTCAACAAATTGGAACGACTATACATTCGAATGAATCCTAGCTTAGATTTTGAACAACTGTGTGTAGAATTAAAAGCCTTTAAGCATTTAAAAGGGCTTTATTTAGAGAACAATGAACTGAAAATGGTTCCTAAGAATTTAAACCTATTACCACATTTAAAATGGCTGCAATTTAGCAATCGTCAAATTCGTGCTCAAAATTCAATTCAAAAAATTCCTTCTTTTCTGCTTTCTTTTCAGCAATTAGAAAGCTTACATTTTCAACTCAATCCAATTAATGCTATTCCACGCAACTTATTTACCTTCGCTCGAAAACAACTAAAAAATTTCACCTTGGGAACCTATGCTTTCGCCAATGGCTCTGAAGCAAAAACCTATTTGAAGCTATTCAAAATTCATGGTTTAAAAACAGATCAAGAAGGTTAAAAAATCGCTAATTCCCCAAACAAATCCTATTCTTTTTGTATCTTTCAATTCTAACACAACAATTGTGTTTTTAGACTAAGAAATCAATCAAAATGAGTAATAAAACCGTTCGAATTGCAGGAACACAGGGCTTTTATGGCGATAGTCCAATGGGGGCTATCATGGTTGCCATGCATGGCGCTGCCGACTATTTAATGCACGATGCATTAGCTGAATTAACCTTGTCTATTTTACAAAAAGACAAACTCAGAGATCCCAATTTGGGCTATGCTAGAGACATCGAATTTCATGCAGCAAAACTCTATCCCATCACCTTAGCCAAGGGTATTAAAGTCGTTACAGATTCTGGTGGTCTAAATCCACACAGTGCTGCAAAAAAAGTGCAAGAAATCCTGCACAAGCAAGGAATAACAGATGCTAAAATTGCCGCCATTGATGGCGATGACATGATGGCAAAACTAGAACAATTAAAAGCAGATGGCTTGCCCTTAACCAATTTAGATACAGGGAGTTCTTATGCTGATTCGACCTTTCCTCCTACTCATGCCAATGTCTATATTGGAGCGCAATGCATCAAAGATGCTTTGGCGCAAGGGGCAGATATTATTTTGGCAGGACGTGTGGCAGATCCTTGTTTGGCTTTGGGCATTTTGGCTTATGAATTTGATTGGGATTTGGAAGGAAAAACACAAGCAGCTTTAGACCAAATGGCAAATGGCATTATGGTCGGGCACATTCTAGAATGTGGTGGTCAGGCTTCTGGTGGTAACGCTTATTCAGAATGGATCGGCAGGGATTATAAATTTAGTCATTTGGGCTATCCAATTGCACATGTTTCGGAAGATGGCAGTGCCTTCATTACAAAACTAGAAGATCAAGGAGGAAAAGTGAGTCGCAATACGATTCGAGAACAATTGGTCTACGAAATTCACAATCCAAGTGCTTATATCACGCCTGATGTAACGGTTGATTTTACGCAAGTTAAAATCGAAGAAATTGCGCCCAATAAAGTCAAAGTTGGCAATGCAAAAGGAAATGCACGCCCTGAAATGCTCAAATTGTGCATTGGTCAAATGGAAGGTTATGCCACCGAGCAACTCTTTTACTTCTCTTATCCTTATGCTTACGAAAAAGCGAAGGCATTTGTAGAAGCAGCAAAAGAAACTTGGGCAATGCTACCTTTTCAGTACGAAGAATTGCGCATTAATTATTTAGGTATCAATGGCATTCACGAAGGGGCAGCGCCTGAACTTCCAAAGGAAGTGATTGATAATATGAATGAAGTTGGCGTTCGAATTGCCTTTCGTCACCAAGACAAAAAAGCGGGCAAACTCTTGATTCAATCTATTGTTTGTCTCGGCTTAAATGGTCCTCCTGGTTTGGCGGCAAGTATGAATTGGGGCAAAGCCGCTTCTATTCGTTTGGGCTTATTTCCAACCTTGATTCCTAGAGAATATGTTGTTCCTAATGTTACTTTATATTAACACCTTATCATGAAAAAAATAAACCTAATTGACATTGTATCTGCCCGTTCTGGCGATAAGAATGATATTTGCAATATTGGTGTTTTGGCAACTAGTCCAGAAAATTATCACCTAATAAAAGCACACTTGACTGCCGAAAAAGTCAAGGCACATTTTGGCCCACTCATCAAAGGGAACGTTATTCGTTATGAATGGGATGCTTTGGAAGCCTTAAATTTTGTCTGTCACGAAGCCTTGGATGGCGGGGCTTCTCGCTCTCTCAGAGTCGATACTTTGGGTAAGAATTTTTCTAGTCACTTGTTAAGAATGGAGTTAGAAGTAGAACAATGAATACAAAAAAAGACATCGCAACTAGAGCAGATATAGAGTATTTGATTCGAAGCTTTTACGAAAAAGCATTGATAGATGACCAAATTGGTTTCATCTTCACAGACATTGCCAAAATTGATTTAGAAAGTCACTTGCCTCATCTCTTTGATTTCTGGGAAAATATTCTGCTAAAACCCAATGGTTATAAAAGAAATGTGCTAAAAGTGCATCTAGATTTGAATGAAAAGGTCAACCTTAAACCTGCTCATTTTGAGTCTTGGTTGGCTTTGTTTAGTAATACTATTGACGAACTTTTTGAGGGTGTAATTGCCAATAGTGCGAAGAATAAGGCGCTTTCTATTGCAACGGTTATGCGAACGAAATTGCATCGTTCTAGTTTGTTGTAAGGTATGATATGTGCTTGATT
>CALDEP010000247.1 GCA_937942475.1 uncultured Aureispira sp. | reverse complement strand
TCAATAGAAACAGCAGTACCAAAAGCGGCTTGAAATAAAGGCGCATAAAAAGGGCTGTTTGAAATACGTCTAGTTGCGATCTCCCATGATAAATTCATTTCTTCATGTGCTCGAACAGGATGGAAAACCTGTGTTTCTATACTGGCTGCTCGACCATCCCAAAACATAGAAGGATACCAAGCCAAGTTAAACAAAGGCGGCGTATTGCGTTTGCCAACACGACCTTGATCGCCCTTACTAAAGACAGCAGGAGCATCGCTAAAGGCTGCTTGTTGTTGGTGACAACTTGCACAAGAAATGCTGCTATCTTGACTAAGAATGGGATCGTAAAATAAGAAACGACCTAAATTTACACCTTCTACACTCACAGGATTATCAAGGGCACGAGGCATTTTTGGAAAAAAAACTAAATTTGGAAAAGCATAAGGCGTGGGTTCTTTATCATACAAAGAACCCACAAAACAGCTTATGACCACCAAAATAAAGGCAGTTTTCATTTTTTTATCTATTTAGAACGATAGGAACGGTTTCTGTTTTTTTATTGGTCTTGATTTTTAGATAGTACAAACCATTGGCTTGCCCATCAATATCAATATAAAATTTAGTAGGAGAGGTGCCCCAAGTTTGGACAATTTTACCATCTGTACTGATTAACTCTATGTTTTCGATGATGTGGAATTCTTGCAACTTTTCAGCTTCAATGTAGACTCTTCCTGTCGTAGCGGTTGGAAAAACTTTCAGATAAGCTGGTGTGCCTGTTTCTGTTTTTTTGACGGTATGAATAATCGTTTGTTGGACATAAAATTGATCAATCATCCAACCTTCTTGCTGTGTATCAACGGAATCAGACTGAAAGGTAAAACGAACGTTTAATGCTCCTGTTAAGGCAAAAAGAAAATTATTATCAAAACAAAGCCAAAGACTCTTCCAAGTACTATCAACGCCACTAAAGGCATATTCCCCACTTGCCAAGGTATCTTGATTGAGGGTGTCAAATCCATAAAAATTATAAGTATAAGGATCGTTAAAAACATTGGTCCAAGTCGCTCCTGAATCAATAGAATATTCTATAATACCACCATCTTTACCTGGTTCCATATCCAGCTTTTGGTTCCATTGAATCGCCAAAACAGACCAACCAAATAAATCTGGCGGAACGGTGAATTGAAATTGAGAACGATTATTAATGGGGTAGGTATTAATCGTATCCGTCACCATTACATTGGGTGCAGTCCAAGAGCTATTAAATATAGGCTTTTGTGGTGGACCAACTTGCCAAATATTAGCCGTATAACTGGTGTCAATAGTTGTAAATAAGGCAAAAGAGGAAGAATCGTAGCCATCAAAACCTTGATAGAAGTATTGAGAATAGGAAAGTAAGGGTAACAATAGGGCTATTGTTACTAGTTTTAATTTAGTAATCATTGTAAATTAATTTATGTACTGTTAAAAAGAAGCGGCTTTTTTTCTAGAACTCTTGCAATAGTTTCTAGAAACCTCCATGTATAATTATAAGTCTATGTATTCATTAGACTAAATATTGTATTTAAAGTACAATAAAAAATTAATAAAAACCAGTTTTTATTTCTAGATTGTAGCGCAAGGTAGTTTTAGAGGACTTTTTCTTGTGATAATGCTTTGTAAAACAAATAATGTTCAATAATATATCGTGCGATATTCTCTTGATTACTCTTATCTCCGACAAGAAACAAAACATTTTGGAGCAGAGCAGCAGGTGTTTTAAATAAACCTGCCAAAGACCACCAACCAATAGCCAAACTAATCGAACTGGCTAAGATAAATTCTTTCTTCCTACAAGAAAGGCAACATAAAGCGGTGGTTTCTTCGTCAATCCATTGTATGACAAAACTTCCAATCGTTCGCTGAACAGAACAAACAATGACTGTGTTTTTAGTGCCACATTTCGAACAAGCTTGATTTTGCACAAATTGCATTAGTTGACGAATGTCTTTTTCTCGAATCAAAAGCGTTTCTTCTTCTAGTTTTGTACTAATATTTTGTCCAATGGCTCTTTTCTCAAGCTCATCTAATAGGACAGGGCGTATTTCGGGACGTAAAGTCCGACCATGTTTTTCAGCGAAATCTAATAAATGTTTATCTGTCTGGCGATGATAAATATCTCTGGCTTTTCTAATTTCGTAAATCATAGGTTTAATAATTCTCGTTCTTTGACAACTGGTCGTAAGTTTTAAGTAGGAAGTTGTATTTTTTTCTTTTGATAATGAATGACTTACGATTTTTTACTTAAAACTTATATCCCAATTCATAACTGTTAAAAGATGACCTATGTTTTAAACTCCACACGATTTACTGCGTGAGAAGTTTGAAAAAGAACCATAATTCTTATTCTATTAATTGAGCATTCAATTGCTCAAATTGCTCAATCAATTGATTCAATTCTAGGTTTTGTTTATTGATAATACGTGGACGAAGATAGAACCAATTGAAGAGAAACCAAAGAAAAGTACTGCTACAACAGAGTAGTCCAAGGGCGAAAGGCATTCTAGAAATGTATTCAAATAAATATAGAGAAATGCCCAAAAACAGTAATACAAAATAGCCTTTAATAACCCTTGTTTGTAGAAAAATCTGTTTCTTCTTAATGCTTAATAACAAACTCAAATAAGCTTGATTGTCTAAACTAGCATCTTCTTTTTTTAATAAAGGCAACAAGGCGTTTTGAAATCCTATAAAAACAAGCATTGAAAGAATGCATAGGCTAACCCCAATTTTGGTGCTGATAAATTGAGGTTGAAAATAAATCCAAATCCCAACAATAAAAAAGCAGGTGAATACTAAAAGTAAATTAAGACCCATTAATTGATACCACTTTCTTTTTTTGAAATTTTGAGCTGACAGGATTAATGCCTGAACAGGCGGCGGAGTTGGAGCTTGTTGATTCCACAAAGCCTTAAAATCTATATTATCGTTCATAATGCTTGAATTTTTCTTTTAACTTCTCTTTGATTCGATGAATTTTGACCCGAACATTCCCCTTAGAAATACCTACAATATCTG
This sequence comes from uncultured Aureispira sp., assembly GCA_937942475.1. Taxonomy (GTDB): domain Bacteria; phylum Bacteroidota; class Bacteroidia; order Chitinophagales; family Saprospiraceae; genus Aureispira. The sequence goes on along the minus strand of CALDEP010000247.1, from coordinate 7,969 downwards.
CAATGTCAGCTTGTTGAATGTCTTCTAATTCTAGAGAAATGATGATGCGTTCCATTTCGGGCAGTTGAGAAATACATTGATACAAAAATTCCATTTGTCCATCTAAATTTATGGTAGAGGAATTTTGTTGATTAAAAATGGGCGTCAAATCAGATTGAGGCATTCGTTGGTCTTTCTCCAATTGTCGCAAACAGTGATTAGAAGCAATTCTGAAAATCCAAGTGCCCAATGAAGCCTCATTTCTAAAATTACCAAGCTGTTGCCAAACTTTAATAAACGTCTCTTGCGTCATGTCTTGTGCTGCATCAGGATTATTCAGATAGCCCATACTCAACCTAAAGACCTTTGGCCAGTAAGTGGTGTAAATCTGTTCAAAATCTTTGGGATTATTCATGAGTAGCCGTCCATTTTTTTAGCGCACGAATGAAGCTGCTCTGTTGGTCAATAAAAACATTGTGGGAGCAATTATCAAAATAAAGCAAGTGATCGGCACCTAGCATTTGTTCTATATTTGCCACTTGTGTTTCCGAAAAAAGACCGTCTTCTTTTCCATACAATCCAAAGACAGGTGTTTTTTGTTGCAAGACCTTTTGTAGATTGTTATTAAGATCAAGAGAAGTATAATGCTCGTTTTTCCAAAAACCTTGTGGCGCTTTATAAGTCATTTTGCTAGCCTGTTCTATTAATAATGGTGTCGTGCTGAAGGTTGCATAAATAGCAGCAGCTTCTGCACTAGGATTTTTAGGACTATAAAAACCATTTTGCATGGCATGAGTAAAGCAGTAGGAGGCATATTCCATAGAGTTTTTATCCATTTTATGGAGCAAATTCATATAATAAAGATTGCCTTGATCCTCTTTTTCTTCATAAATTTGAGTCGAGCGATCAATAATATGGCTAAAGGTTTCTTGCAAATTCATAGGAGCGCCAACCAAAATCAATGCCTGTACCTTTTTAGGATATTGCTCGGCATAAAGCGTGGCAACAAGTCCGCCAAAACTATGTCCAATTAAGATCGCTTTTCTAAGTTTGAATTTTTTATAAAGCTGCTTCAAATCCTTAAACGTTTCTTCAAAAGTAAAGGCGGCATGATCGTCATCAGATCTTCCTTCGCCTCTACGATCATAAACAATAACATAAAAACCATTGTTGGCTAAAACCGCTGCGGTCGTTCCTTCAAAAGCAGCAGAATTGTAGCCAGGCCCTCCATGCAAAAATAGAACCGCTGGATCTTTGGGATTTCCATAAGCTTTGCTGTAGACAGATTGAGCGGACAACAGAATTGGTAGACAACAAAAAAGGATAAATGACAGTAGTAATCTCATGATAAGAAGTCGTTTGATGGATGATTTATTTTACCTTTTAGATACAAGCATTTTAAAAATGTTACATTACCAGTCATATTTTTTTAAAAAACAATTTTTATTCTAGTTAGAATAGGATAACTTCGTGAGCTTTTACTAAGCATTTAGTCTAAAAAACAAGCGTATTTATGGAATTTAGAAACTAAATGTATAGGATTAGAGTTAGAACTTTTACATTTGTATTCAAACTAGACCAATCAAGCTGATTTGTCTAACATTAAATTTATCATCGAACAACAACTTTCTCAGTGAACGTTTTAGAACTAAAAGATGTCCGAAAAACGTATCAAGAGCATGTCGCCTGTAACAATATTTCTTTTGATATTCCCGAAGGTAAAATCTTTGGCTTATTAGGACCCAATGGCGCAGGAAAAACCTCTTTGATTCGTATAATCACCACCATAACCAGAGCAGATTCTGGATCCATTTTATTTAGAGGAGAGCCTTTAAATAGTACACACCCTTCCCAAATTGGCTATATGGCTGAGGAACGAGGTTTGTACAAAAAAATGAAAGTAGCCGAGCAAATCACTTATCTCGCTCGTCTAAAAGGCTTTACCAAAAAAGAAGCTAAAAACGAATTAGAATATTGGTTAGAAAAATTTGATATTCAAGATTGGCGCAACAAGAAAGTGGAAGAACTTTCTAAAGGGATGCAACAAAAAATCCAATTCATCACAACGGTTATACATAAACCTAAGTTGTTGATTTTGGACGAACCTTTTTCGGGTTTAGATCCTGTAAATGCCAATTTGATTCGAGACGAAATTGACGATTTGCATAAAAATGGAACCACCATTCTATTTTCTACCCACAGAATGGAGCAAGTAGAACAAATCTGCGAACATATTGTACTCATCAATAAAGGAACAAATGTCTTGAGTGGTTCTGTTGATGAGGTCAAAGATCAATTCAAAGAATTTTTATTTAAAGTAGATTATCAAGGGGCTTTGCCTTCTAATATAGAAGAACATGTGACCATTATATCCAAAGATGCAACACAGGTAGTTGTAAAACTAAGAGATGTAAGTCATGCCAATAATTTCTTGAAGTATTTGTTGCATCATGGAACGATGGTGACTGCTTTTAATGAAATATTACCAACCTTAAATGAAGTATTTATCAAAATAGTAGGAGGGAAGTCAGATGAGTAAGCTTTGGTTAATAATAGGAAGAGAATATTTATCAAGAGTCAAGAAAAAGACCTTTATCTTGACGACCATATTTGCCCCAATTGGATTTGTGCTCTCTTGGGTGGCACTTATCTTTATTATGTCTTCTGGTAACGAAACACAGAAAGTAGCTTTACTAGATCCTAGTGATATCCTAGAAATAAAAGAGAAAGGAAGACTTAGAGATGGTTTAGTGATGTACAGTTACCCCAAAAAGGAGCTAAAAGGACTGAAAGAAACCTTTGAGGAAGATGGTTATAGAGGAATTATATTTATTCCTGAACAACCCTTGGATAGTATGACGACGAAGTTTAAAATCGAATACTATTCTAACGAAAGTTTAGGATTGAATACAGAGGAAAATATCAAAGAAGGGATTGAGCAGCGCGTCAAAAAACTTAAAATGCTACAATTAGATGTAGATGAATTGACCCTGAAACGCTTAAAAACAGGTATTGACGTTATTCCAACCAACATGAAAGCCTCTAAAGAGGAAGTATCTGTCTATAGAGCAAGGATTGCAACCGTTCTAGGAAGCATCATGATGATCTTAATCTATAGTGTTATTTTTATTTATGGTAACATGGTGATGCGTTCTGTAATGGAAGAAAAGACCAATAGAATTGTAGAAGTCTTGATTTCTTCTGTCAAGCCATTTCAGTTAATGCTTGGAAAGATAATAGGAGTAGGTGCTGTTGGTTTGACTCAATTTGCAATCTGGGCGGTTACCCTGCCTCTTTTGTATCTCGGAGTGGGGCTTTTGTTTGCAGGAAAATTACAAGAGTTGCAGCAAAGCATGACGACCTCAACGGCTAGTCCAACAGGTAATATGGGCGATATGATGGCCATTATGCAGGAACTACAGAATTTTGATTACACTTATATTATAACCGTTTTCTTTATTTTCTTCATAGGAGGGTATTTTTTATATGCTTCTTTGTTTGCAGCGGTAGGAGCGGCAATGGGAGACGATTGGGGAGAAGGACAATCGTTAACATTAATCATTTCAATTCCGATTATAATCGCCTTGTATGTTGGTTCTGCTGTAGTAAGGAACCCTACTAGTTCATTAGGAATTTGGGCGTCGATGTTTCCTTTCTTTGCACCTATTGTGATGCCCGTGCGAGTCGTCTTTGATCCGCCCATGTATCAGGTAATTATATCCGCTGTCATTTTAATGATAACAGGCGTTTTCTTTACTTGGTTATCAGGACGTATTTATCGAGTTGGTATCTTAATGTATGGAAAGAAAACAAGCATAAAAGATTTTGCGAAATGGATGTTTCGTAAGGACTAAGGTCTGTTTTTTATTCCTGAGAATTTGAAAATTTGTCGATTTGGAAATTTGAAAATGCATGTTGTGCATTTGTAGTCAAATTTTCAAATCGACATTTTTATTTTGAGAAAGACCCTTTATATACCTACAATAGTTGTAAAACTTCAAAAGCTTCAAAATGCGGCTTGACCTTTTCCCAATCATGGGCAAAACCCAACATAAAACCACCACCACCAGCGCCACAGATTTTAAGATAAAAGGCATTAGAATCTAAGCCCTTTTGCCAAAGTTCCTGCACCACACTAGGAACCATTGGCGGCAAAAAAGCCAACTGCAATTCCGAAATGACTTGAATGGATTGCATCAAGTCCGTAAATTTCCCTTCTATCAAAGCATGAATAGCCTCGTCAACAGCTGCACTCACAGGATGAACAAAAGAGTGATTAAAATCAGCCTGCTCACAAGATGAAACAAAGAAATTAATCAAGGGCGTAGATATTCTTGGCAATCGAGTATCTATTAAAAAGATAGCGCCTTCTTTTTTCTTAGGCAACTGAATAGATTCAATAGATTTATCAGCATGCACCCACAAAGGTTGTTTTACATAAGCAATCAAGGGATCAATTCCAGAGCTTTTTCCATGAAAAGAATGTTCTAATAAGGCTAAGTCTTCTTTTAATACCTGCAAATTGTCAGTTTTTTGAAGCCCATAACGATCATAAATAGCGGCACAAACAGCACCAGAACTTCCCAAACCATAACCCATTGGAGAATTAGTGCAAAACCAAAGCCCATTATTCAAGTCTTCTTCCAATTGCTTTAAATCTAACAATGGACGATCAAGCGACTTCAAATCCAGTGCTATCTTTTGCAAACTTTGTTTAGAGAAATCCACATCAATGGTGTTTTCAAAAGTATTAGCGGAAGTATGGTCACTCCAATAACTCCTATAATGGGTATATGGAATGGCTAAAGCAGCAGAATTCTGAATAATGGTATATTCTCCTAATAAAAGTACTTTAGATGGATAAAGCGATGTTGGCATGAAAGGTCTTGTTTAAAATTTGCGGTTTGAAAAATAATAGGTGAAGGTCTTAGTTATTGATCTAATAAAGATTTGTCTGTCATATCAGCAATGTTTTTTTGTGTTCTAAGTCCAATCAATTTACTGTTAGACATAGGAATCGGCTTTTTTCCTTCTATGTCTTCAAAATATTTTGTACTAAATGCATTCTTATTAGGATAAATTTCATAATCCTCTTGTCGGTAACTTCGATTTTGCTTTTGATGATCCTTGTAAATATTAGAGAAACCTTTAAAGACAGTAATGTCTTCTCGATAATAGGTAATAACCTCATCAATTGGAACAAGATCGTCTAAATTAATCGATTCATCAAGTTTGTCTAAGTCGTTTATCATATCTGCTAATCGAAGTTTTACAGGTGGTTCAAAAAACTCTGATAAGAAGGTATCTCGATCTATAGCCGTAATTTTTTGCAAGGCAGAATAAATAGGATCATTGGGCAAGCCACTAATAAATTGATAACAAATTAACCAATAGCCATCCTTTGCAGGCTCTTTAATAGGGATCGAATACACGATAACACTATCTTGACTATCTCCTAAGATCCAAGGAGTAGGCTTGTAATTGTTTTTCTCGTTTGAAATATAGCAAACAAAGGTACCTTGGAGCAGATGATACAAACGATCAATATTTCGTTGGTATTTTTGATAATACTTAGCAGTGCCAAAATCTTCAGCAGAACCTTTTTGAGTACGAACAGTATTTGTTTTACATGCTGAGATAAAGAGGACGAGTAAAATAGAAATAAGGGCAAATTTTTTCATCGTTAGTAAGATTATTAATTGTTAAAAAGTAAATACTATAGATGTGGGGATTGTACATTAATATGGAATTAAATTGTTTTATTTCCTTTGATAACAAATTAGCGATAAAGGAGGGTTAAATAATATGAAACTTCACAAAAAGAAAATTTAGACACGCTCTAAAGGAGTATATTTATAATATAAAATTTTCACAAAAAAAGGATGACTATATAGTTGTTAAATTAAACCAAGAAGGAATAGAATAAGAAATAACAGGACCACCAAAATAATACTACCTAAAATAATTAATACAATAAACAGCAAATTTTCCTTTTCACACATCCAGTCACAGCAACTACTGCAACATTCACTACAACAGTCACTACAGCATTCATTACAACAATTAGAGCAACAGCCATCTTTACGAGAATTACGAGAGAAGATATTTTTTAACCTTCTTTTAAAACGTTTAAAGCCTCGTTCTTTCCGTTTTTGAGCCCTTTGTTCTTTTCTGTTTCTTCTGATAACACCTGTAATACCGATTCCAGCTAATAGAGTAGTAATAAATAAAGCCCAACCAGCTACTTCAAGCTTTCCTTCAGCAGGCAAATAGGTTTTAGTTTGTGGATTAATGAACACCGCTAGAACAAGGACATAATAGTTTAATTGTCGCAACCAAGTATTGGGTTGACAAGTAATTTGCTCGGCAAATGTTTTGGCATCTGTCCATCTCAAAGAAATTTGTTCCTTTATTGTTTTGGGAACAACTCGTTCTTTGTACAAACGCAAGGCAAGGTTAGAGCTTAATCTACTTTTATAAATCTCCTTTTCAACCAAACCGATATTTAATACCTGAATCGAGCTTTGTATTTCGGATTCTATATCAAAGAGAATAGAGCGAACTTGTTCCAGTTGAACCTCATTTAGAGAAGCAGCCATTCCAAGAGGTTGAGCTAAAGGATTAAATTGACCTTTAAAAACATCTTGTTCATAATCTTCAAAAGCATCTAAGACATACATTAATTGACCAAAAGAATAACCCAATTGATATAAATCAGCTTTGTTATTTAATAAAAGACCACCCTGCTGAAAAATATAAGCCGTTATTTTTGCAGTCGCTTCCGCATAGTATGCTAATGAATCTTCTATGTTTTTATGAATAGAAAGGGCTTGCTCTCGTTCATTTTGTTCTTGAATCCAATCTTGTATATATATAGTATCAATCCCCCAGGTTTCAAGTTGTGTAATTGCTTTCTGAAAAGGAGTTGCATAAACTCGTTTAGCTAACTTCCATTGAAAACGATCTTCATCTTGAAGGTTGTCCTCAATTTTTAAAACCCCCAATAGGACAGAAGCACTTGCTGCATACTCTAAAGAAAAAGGAAGTTTTTCTGTCGGCATAGAAAAGCAAGTATTCACCACCTGTAATTTTTCATCCCATTGATCTAAGTCTTCTGATTCAAGTTGTGATAATAATTCAGACAAAAACACGGTATCAAAATTAAGCATTAACCGACTTTGTTGATTATAATTTTGCCCAATTGCTTTGCAAGTACCACAGTAATGTCTTCGATGATACAAATAGTCAACATCATTTTTTTTTGTTGAACAAGAATTTTGGGGGCGCATAAGTCCAAACATATTGAGTCGTTATTTAGTAAACATTAAAAATAGGAGGTATTGAAAATACTAAATTTCGATTTAGAACCGAAATACTAAGGATCAAATTCCCCGTTTTTCTTTTTTTCTAAATAGTTTCAATCCTAATTTTGGCTTTTTTCTTAGAAACCTACAGAGAAGAAGTGTTTTTTCTTTTATGATAATAAACAATTCTAAAAAGCTCTTTTTTTTATAAGAGATTGATTTTGTTTAGTTTTTAAATCCTACTTTATTATTCAAATGAGAGAGAGAAAAAAAAAAGTAAAATTTAAGCTAAAAAAAACTGTCAAAATTTGGAAGAAAGAAAAAACTGTTGCACTTTTGCAACCGCTTCGGAAGAGAGGCATTGTGAATTGAAAAACACTGAAAAAGATCGCAAACAAATAAATTTGAAAAAAGATTCAAAAATATTTTGTGATTTAAAAATAAAGTTAGACATTTGCAATCGCTTCGAAAGAGAAGTATAATACAAATGAAAGCAAAAGAAAAATAACTACAGAAAAATAAATTTAAAAAAAGTTTTAAAAATATTTGGTAGTTAGAAAATAAAGTCAGACATTTGCAACCGCTTACCGAGTAAGCAATAGGTTAAAGTTTCGTAAGAAGCAGAAAAAGATATTTGAAACGACAGGATAATTAGGTAAGAAACTAGAGCAATCTAGTGGAAAAGT
>CALDEP010000246.1 GCA_937942475.1 uncultured Aureispira sp. | reverse complement strand
TTGTGCAGAAGCACTAGTTATTATATAGAATAGCAGCAAAATAGTATACGTTATTTTTGATGGATGCATCTTTTTTTATTTTTATTATGAATAACGATTGGCGACTTTAACGTTACGAAATGTGGTGTTTTATAGCTTGTTATACTAAAAAACTCCTTTTTATTATCATAAAAAAACACTATATTTAATGTTCCCTAAAATAAAACCTACGTTAAAGTTCACTTAAAAGTGAACTTTAAGCAAAAATAAACATTAAAATGAATAGATTTGCAATTATTGAAGAAGTAGAACGATTCAATAAAGTTACTTATTACACGATTAAATTTGAAGACAAAGATGAAAGTGAATTTGAAAACTTCCTATCTAAGCACCAAGATGATTTAACCATTAAAAATGAATACAACGACCTCATAGCTTGGGTAACAATCATTGGGAATAACATTGGAGCCAAGCCCCGATACTTTAGGCAAGAAAATAGAGCTCATGCGCTTCCTCCTCCTAGTAAGTTGGTAGAAATAGATTATGTAAAAAATCTAAGGTTGTATTGTATGTGGATCAGTGAGTCTATAATTATTCTTTTTAATGGTGCTATAAAAACGAAAAATACCGCACAAGATTGTCCCAATGTAAAACCACATTTTGATTTAGCGAATAAATTGGTTTTAGAAATCGAAAAACTAATGCGTGGTCCATACAAGACGATTATAGAAGACCCAAAAAATCAACAATTAATCATTGACGCAGGAACAGAAATAATGTTATGAAAAAGAACTTAATCTCAGGTGCATTCAACAAAGTTCCAACAGAGAACAAACAGTTTGTATCTAAAAATTTAGATATATCTCAACAAATTTTTGCCATTCTAGAAGAAAAGGGATGGACTCAAGCAGATTTGGCAAAGCGACTAGGTAAGCATAAATCAGATGTGAGTAGAATGCTTTCTGGGCTACAAAATTTAACCCTAAAGACTATTTCAAAGTTAGAAATTATTTTAGAGACCGACATTATTCTAACTCCTATGAAAGCAAAACAGAAATTTGAAGCAATAAAATATGTTACGTTTACTGTAGAAGTCAATAAAAATGATAATTCCATTCCCAAAACACAACACGATGATTTAGGAGCTTGGGAAAAAAGCACCACTTCTCCTAAAAAAATTGCCTAATGAAAGAGCATAAAATAAATCCAGAAGATATACACCTTCTTAAAGTAAGTGTATTTAAAAGCTCCATAGAAAGACAAGAAAAATTATTAGATCAACCTCTTATTGAACCTAAAAACTACTCTTTTTCATTTGCTCAAAAATCAGCTTTTAATCATGAAGAAGGGATGGTTAGAATTCAATTATTCATTTTGCTAAAAGCGCAAGGAGATAATGCCTCTGACCTAGGTATACAGGGAGAGTTTGGCATTGAATTTAATTATAAAATTGATAACATTGAAACACTTTATACAAAAGGAGAAGATGGAAAACTACATTATGATGTTTCTTTAGGAGCTACTCTAATGAGTATTTCTTATTCTACAGCTAGAGGCATTATTTTACAACAAACACAAGGCTCTATCATTTCGCTCTCTGGTGTAATTATGCCTGTTATTAATCCTGCTGATTTATTAAAAGCACCTTTAGAATCATAAGCTCTATCCTGCATGACACTTCTTATCGCTGGTTTACAACCCAATTAACACTTCGATCCCTTTTTCAAAAAAATTGCATAGAGTAGAAGAATGTTGTATCTTTGCGTCAATACTAATCTGTTTGGAGTATGTTCTTATAATAATCCTCCAAACCAACATTAAAATACTATGTTTCCAGAATATGATGTAATTGTAGTCGGTGGTGGTCATGCAGGTTGTGAAGCAGCAACAGCAGCCGCAAATATGGGGTCCAAGGTGCTATTAGCCACCATGAATATGGAAACCATTGCCAAGATGTCTTGTAATCCTGCAATGGGTGGGGTGGCAAAAGGTCAAATTGTACGTGAAATTGACGCTTTGGGCGGCTATTCGGGTATTGTGACCGATCATACAATGATTCAATTTCGCATGTTGAACCTCTCTAAAGGTCCTGCTATGTGGAGCCCTCGTGCTCAAAGTGACCGCATGCGTTTTGCCGAAAAGTGGCGTATGATGTTAGAAGCGAACGCTAATATTTCCTTTTGGCAAGAAATGGTGGTTGGCTTAGTCGTTAAAAATGGCGTTGTCAAAGGAGTTCGAACTTCTTTGGGCTTGGAGATTCCTGCCAAAACAGTCATTTTGACCAATGGAACGTTCTTGAATGGAATTATCCATATTGGCGAGCGCAAAATCAGTGCTGGTCGTGCTGGTGAACGTGCCTCCACTGGAATTACAGCGCAGTTGGTAGAACTTGGTTTTGAAGCCGATCGAATGAAAACAGGAACGCCTGCTCGTGTTGATGGTCGTACCCTCAATTGGGATGTGATGGAAACGCAACCTGGTGATGAACCTGCTGGTAAATTCTCTTTTACCGATACGCCTAAATTAAAGGAGCAACGTCCTTGTCACATTACTTATACAAATACTAAAGTACACGAAATATTAAAAACAGGCTTCGACAAGTCGCCTATGTTTACAGGACGTATCCAAGGGATTGGACCTCGTTATTGTCCATCTATTGAAGATAAAATTGAGCGTTTTGCAGACAAAGATCGTCATCAATTATTTGTAGAGCCAGAGGGTTGGGATACTTGTGAGGTCTATGTCAATGGATTTTCTAGTTCACTCCCAGAGGACATACAATACAAAGCCATGCAGTTGATTCCTGGTTTTGAAAATGCTAAGATGTTCCGACCTGGTTATGCGATAGAATATGACTTTTTTCAACCCACACAGCTTAAAGTTTCTTTAGAAACTCGTTTGATCAAAAACTTGTTCTTTGCAGGACAAATTAATGGAACAACAGGCTATGAAGAAGCTGGTGCACAAGGTTTGATGGCAGGCATAAATGCCCATTTGAAGATTAATGACCAAGAGCCATTTGTGCTCAAACGTTCGGAAGCTTATATTGGTGTTTTGATTGACGACTTAGTAAACAAGGGGACTAAAGAGCCTTATCGTATGTTTACTTCTCGTGCAGAACATCGTATTTTGCTGCGTCAAGACAATGCCGATACTCGCCTAACGCCTTTGGCGGATAAGTTAGGTATTGATGTCAAAGATCGCTTGGCTCGTGTCCAAAAGAAAGAAGCTGCTAATGAAGAAATTGCAAAATTCATTCACAATACGAGTATAGAACCTTCTGATATTGACCAAATTTTAACGGAAAAAGGTTCTGCTCCTTTGCGCCAAAAAATGAAGATGCATAAGATTTTGTTGCGTCCCAATATGAGTATTCAAGATTTCAGAAAAGCGATTCCAAAAGTCGATGCTTTTATGAGTCAATTTGAAGAAGAATTTATCGGTTGTGCCGAAATTAACTTAAAATACGAAGGCTACATTCGCAAAGAAAGAGATCAAGTAGAAAAAATCAATCG
>CALDEP010000245.1 GCA_937942475.1 uncultured Aureispira sp. | reverse complement strand
GCAAGTTACGACTGGTATACTTTTAATCCAACCACTTTAATTGATGTTGTTCCTAATATTGTTGTTTCGGGAATTACAACAGATACCGTATTTTATGGCGTGGTAACGGTCAATGGCTGTGATGCTTTTGACTCCGTAGAGGTTCAAGTAAACCCCTTGCCGTCAGCACCTAATGTTGGTGCCGTTTCGGATACCATTTGTGCCAGTGATTCTTTGAGATTGCAAACCAATACAACTGCAAGCACTTACCATTGGACAGGACCAAATGGCTTTGTATCCACACAACAAAATCCAGTAGTTGCAGTCAATGCATCCAATACAGGATTTTATGTTTTAACCATCAGCAACTTTTTTGGGTGTCAATCTACCGATAGCATTCGAATACAAATAAATGCCTTACCGAATCGACCTACGATTAGTACGGCAAACAATGTTTGTTTTGGTGATAGTATTAATTTGGAAGGAGGCGCTTGCGATCTCTCTAGATGGTTCTCACCAATAGGAACAAGCTTAGATGTTTATGGCGTTTCTACCTTAATTATACCAATTGATAGTGCCGAATATGTTTCGGGAATCTGGCGTGTTATCTGTATTGATACAACAACTTCTTGTGTTTCAGATACGTCATTCCCTGAATTTGTTACCATTAATACCCTGCCTGCAAATCTATTTGCAGATAACGATGGACCGATTTGTAACAACGATTCAGCAAGCTTATCCGTGCCACAACAAGGCGCTTTGACCTATGAATGGGCAACCGACAGTTTGTTTGCCAATATATTCCAAACGGGACATGTTGCAGGAACAGGAGTTTTAAACACAAGCAGTATTTTTTATGTTCGTGGAACGAACATAGCAGGTTGTACCACAATGGATTCAACGACGGTATTGGTCACAGCACCATTAGTGGTTCCTGATATTTTTGCCATAGATACCTTAATTTGTGAAGGCGATAGCATTGCATTAGGAACCAATACCAGTCCTTATTTTTACTATTGGACAGGACCGAATGGCTTTGTTTCTAACGATCAATTTCCTGTTATTACAACCGTTACCACTGCAGATAGTGGCTTGTATACCTTACATATAGAAGACTCTATAGGCTGTTTTTCTCCAGATACAAGTATTCATATCATGGTCAATAGAAGCCCTTATGGTGGTTTGACCCTTCTAAGTCCAAGCCGTATTTGTACTGGCGATTCTATTATTTTAGAAACCAGTGGAACGATCTGCGATAGTGCTTCTTGGATTGGTCCTGTACAGGCACAGGGAGGCATTCTAAATCAAACGACTGTTTATTTGGGCGATAGTAATTATGTAAATGGTCCTTGGTCTTTATTGTGTTACGATACCTTGACGGGCTGTGTGGCAACTTCTAATACTGTTTTTGTGAATATTGATCCCATACCACCTATGCCAATGGTCAGCAATAGTGGCCCTATTTGTTTGGGCGATTCGGTAGAATTGTCGGCGGTACTTTCTTTAGGAACAACAACCTTTTGGTACAGTGATTCTTTATTAATAAACCTAGTGGATAGCGGAACCGTGATTTCCCTTGGAGGAATTAGTACCGACAGCACCTTTTATGTACAACAAGTAAGCACGAATGGTTGTTTATCGGAAATTGATCGTACGACCATTACTTTGTACCCGACCATTACACCAGTCGTTTACCAAGATACAGTCGTGGTTTGTGAGGGCGAAGCGATCCAATTGGGCGTCTTGACGAATGGAACAAGTTATACTTGGACAGGACCAAATGGCTACATTTCAGGACTTCAAAATCCTATTATTAATAATGCTGGTATCAGTGATGTGGGCGACTATGTGATTTCTATTACAGATAATAATAGCTGTAATTCTTTGACCGATACGATTACGGTTTTGGTGAATTATAATCCAAGTCCACCTGTGATTACTTACACTAGCCCTACTTGCGATGGCAATGATTTAGTCATTAATACAACGGCTTCTTGTAACCTTTATCAATGGACAGGACCTTCAGGAAATGCCTTTACAAATACAAGCAATTCACTAGCGATTCCTTCAACAAGTCCAGATTATCAAGATGGAACCTGGGAGTTGTTGTGTATGAATACACTTACAGGTTGTCAAGCTTCTTCGAATAGTTTGTTAGTTGATATTACACAGCGTCCTTTAGCGGGCATTATATCGAATTCTGGACCAATTTGTAGTGGTGATCCTGTGATTTTATCGACGACAACAGTAGTCGGTGTAACTTATAATTGGCTCTTATCTAGTAGTGGTAATTCTGTGGGTTCAGGGCAATCGACAAGCGTACCCAATATACTTAGCAATAAGACCTTTTATTTGGAAGTAACCACTTCCGATGGTTGTGTGTTCTTATTAGATTCGACTAGAGTCAATGTCTTTGCCCCAACAGCAAGACCAGCGATTAGCAGCAATGCCCCAATTTGTGAAGGAGATACCCTGTTTTTAAATTCTACGACACTAGCACCAATTTACAATTGGAGCGGACCAAATGGGTTTACAGATAGTGTTCAAAATCCAATGATATTTGGAGCCAGCAATAGCTTAGATTCTGGTTTGTATACCTTATCCATAATAGATACCAACGGTTGTTCTTCTTTAGATACAACATTAAATGTTATTATAAATAGCGCACCCAATACCCCTCTAATCATAGGGAACACCAACATCTGTGAGGGAGATAGTTTATTGTTAAGCACAACAGGAACTTGTGATTCTGTTTACTGGTTGAGTCCATCAGGAAACATTCTATCAGGAACAAATTTAAGTATTGCTTCAGACAGTACTGCTTACGAAGCAGGCGCTTGGCAAGCCTTCTGTATGGATACGCTTACCGATTGTCAAACGGCTTCCATTCCTGTAAATTTAGTGATTCAGCCTAGGTTTATACCTGTGGTAACGAATAATGGCCCTGTCTGTATTGGCGATGGAGCTATTTTAAATACAAACCTTGTTTTGGGTAATTATGTTTGGTTTAGAGATTCTTTGATGACAGATACCATTGTAGGAGCAAATACCTTTATACTTTTTGTTAATAACCTACAAGCAGATAGTACTTATTATGTGGAGGTAACACCCTTGAATGGATGTAGTTCGGCACCTACGCCAACAACCGTCACCGTTTATCCAAGCCCTGCTACGCCTACGGTTATCAATAGCCTACAAGTTTGTGAAGGAGAGGCTATAGGATTGAGTACGAGTACGGTTGCCAATAGTTATAATTGGAGTGGACCCAATGGATTTGCATCTAATCAAGCCAATCCTATTATTTCAAATGTAGATACAACAGATGCAGGAACCTACTACTTAACAGTAGCCGATATAAATGGCTGTCTTTCAGATAGCGCACAAATAGTAGTAAGCGTAGATTCATTACCCGCAGCACCCAATATTCCAGGGCTTGATTTTTTATGTTTTGGAGATACCCTGTTTTTGGCAGCAACTGGTGCTAGTAGCAATCACTGTGATTCAGCCGTTTGGGTTGGACCCAATGGACCAAATAATGCCATACCTGGTGCCAGTATTTTTATCTTACCAAGCGACAGCAATTATGTAGGTGGTTTGTGGACTTTAAGATGTATTGACACCGCTACAGGTTGTTTTAGTACATCAAATGCAAGTTTAGTTTTGATTTCGCCTCTGCCAGATACGCAAGCAACTTTTAGCAACAGTCCAATTTGTATTGGAGGAGATGGGGTGCTGAGTACCAATGCAGTTAATGTCTTGAATACCTACACTTGGTATTCCAGCCTTGCATTAGATACCATCGTAGGGACAGGACAAAATCCAACGATAGCAAATATAACAACTGATTCTACTTTCTATTTAGTAATAACGAGTGTTGGTGGCTGTAATTCTAGCCCTATAGCAACATCCGTAACGGTCTTGCCAGCAAGCAATCCGCCAACAATTTTAACTGATTCTACCGTTTGTGAAGGCGAGCCAATTGTTCTCACAACAAGTACCCTTGCAAATGCTTATTTCTGGACAGGTCCAAATGGAGCGCTAGACAGTGTGCAAAATCCGATTGTAACAACTTCCGCAAGTTTTAATGATATTGGATTATATAGCTTAGTGGTCTTGGATAGTACAGGTTGCTTATCTTCCAGTGCTTCTGTTTCTGTCAATGTAAATGGAATTGCTGCACCACCAACCATTAATTATAACGGGCCTATTTGTGAAGGCAATCTATTGACGCTGTCTTCTTCTAGTTTCTGCGGACAATCACAATGGATTGGTCCAAATGGAAATAGCGCTGCAACCTTAGGAAGTCCTGGAGGAAATAATGTGCTTTGGACGATCGGTGCGAGTACTTCAATTCCTTTTGGGAATTCCAATTATTTGGGAGGCGATTGGTATATGGTCTGTATAGATACGCTGACAGGATGTCAAAGTATTTCGGATACGATTGTTGTTATTATAAACCCACAGCCTACGATTATAGCAGTTGTAAACAGTGGTCCTACTTGTAGCAATGATAGTGTGAGCCTTAGTGTTTCTGTGACTCCTTTGGTCGGAAGTACAATTACTTGGTACGATAATGCTAATTTAAGTGCGACCAGTCAAGTTGGAACAGGAGCAACAACAAGGACTCCAATAGGAACTACCAATACGACCTTTTATGTTCGAGTGGTTTCTGCAAATGGTTGTGAAACGATTGATTCTACCACCGTAATTGTTCATCCAAGCCCCTTGGCTCCAATTCTAAATAATCAAACACTTTGTGAAGGAGAGGCTATTTTATTAACAACAACTACAATAGCAACTGGCTATAATTGGACGGGACCCAATGCCTACAGTAGTACCCTACAAAATCCAACAGCAATTCTTGCGAATGCAAACACCTCAGGGACTTATACCTTGAGCATAGTTGATTCAAATGGCTGTGTATCGCCAACGGATTCACTACAAGTGCTGGTTAATCCATCGCCTCCAGTAGTAAGCGTAAGTAATACAGGACCTGTTTGTTTGGGCGATTCTGTGAACTTAATAGCAAGCCCAGTTACAGCGAATGCAACTTACGAATGGTTCCACCTAAATACAGGAAACAGTGTTGGTCTAGGAACGCCTTTAAGTTTAGGGACGATTTCTTATCCTGATACAGGGATTTATTATGTGATAACAACCCTCAATGCTTGTTCGAGTAGTTCTTTGGATAGTACGACTATTAGCATTTTTGGTGGAAGTGTTTCTGCTGCTTTTGCTGGTGTGGATCAAGATTTATGTGGCTCAGATAGCACCAGTTTAAATGCTAATCCTGTTGTTTTACCAAATACAGGAATTTGGACCAGCAATAGCACGGCACTAATTATTAACCCAAATAGCCCGAATACAACTTTAGTAAACCTGCCAACAGGAGCGAATACCTTCTATTGGACAGTAACGAGTAATAGTTGTAATGCTTCGGTTGTAGACTCGGTCGTTATTACGGTTGTTCCTATTGGGACGGATTCTGCATTTGCTGGTTTTGACCAGAATTTGTGTGGTGTAACTACGGCAATTTTGGCAGCGAACACGCCTAGTATTAGTACAGGAATGTGGTCGCAAAGCAATGCCCAAGCTAGTACAGGAGTGGTGATTGTGAACCCCAATAATCCAAATACACCAATAAACAATTTACAAACAGGAACGAATTACAGTTTTGTATGGTCTTTGAGCAATGGAATTTGTGGCATTTACGATGCTGATACCCTATTTATTAACATTACTAATACACCAAATGACAATGCTTTTGCAGGAGGAGATGTGATTGCTTGTGGCTTGGATACGGTGGTTCTGACCGCTTTTGACTCAAATTTAGGAAATGGTTTTTGGAGTACGAATTCATCTGCCTTGATTTTGAACGATAGCTTCTTTACAACAGGCGTGACGAATTTACAGCAAGACACGACGATTTTTGTATGGACTTTGTTTAGTGGTAATTGTGGCGCCTATTCTAGCGATACGGTTTTGGTCATCCAAGGTGGTTTGGCTCCTATTGCTAATGCGGATAACGTTACCGCATTGGCTGGCGCAACAACAACCTTTAATGTATTGCCAAATGATGTTTTGACGACCAACTGGGATATTTATATCAATACGCCAACAATTGATGGGCAGTTGTTGAATTTGAACAATGGTTTGTTTGATTTAATTTTGCAGCCTGACGATACCGATAATCAAACCTTCGTTTATGAGTTGTGTAATCCCGATTGTCCGAACAGTTGTGATACTGGCTTGGTTACTATTGTGGTGTCAATAATTGGAGATTGTGATGCGCCCAACATCTTTACGCCAAATGAAGATGGAGTCAATGATGTGTTCGAAATTCCATGTCTAAATGACCTAGCAGGTGCCCAATTATTGGTCTTTAATCGTTGGGGAGATTTGGTCTACGAAACGGATCAATACAACAATCAATGGAATGGAACACATGAAGGAAAACCATTGCCTGATGGAACCTATTTTTACATTCTTAAAATAGGAGACGAAGAGCCGTTGCAGGGCTCGGTTGAAATTCGACGATAAAATAGGTAAGGTGACAGACACTAGGTAAGATAACAGGTGCTTTCAAAGTGCCTGTTATCTTACCTATCTGTAACCATTTTGCGGTCTGCTCATTATAATAGAAAACAACCTCAAATATGATACGATTAATTGCAATCATTTGCCTACTGTATAGTGGCTTGGGTAGCTATGCACAAGACAGCCTTTTGATAGATGATAACTTTGATGATAATAGCTTGATTTGGTACGAAGTGGAGAGTAATAACCTCAAAATAAAAGTGCAAGATGGACATTATTACCTGAAAAATAAAAGCAATTCAAGCCAACGTCTGCATCGAGTTTTGGAAAATTTGGATGGAAATAAAGAAGATTTTACAATAGAAATTCGCTTGCGCCAGATCGCTGGTAACATGGGCATTGGTTATGGTTTATATGTAGGGCTAAGCGAAAATAATCAGGCCTACAAAAAGTTCTTAATTAATGGAAGTGGGCAATTTAAGATTGATAATTTTCATGAAAACAGAAGCCATATATTAGCGGATTATAAAGAAGAAAAAGCCTTAAATAAAAGCTTTGAATACAATGTTCTAAAGGTAGAAAAAAATGCTCAAATCGTTAGCTATTCTATTAATGGAAAAGTGCTAGGCTATTCTATTAATGGAACGGTTTATGGGAATCGAATGGCTTTCTTTTTGGGCGGAAAGATGTCGGTAGAAATTGATTATGTCAAAATAAGCAAACGTCCTTTAGGTATAAATGTAGTAGAGAATGCGGCACAAATAGGCGCACGAACGAAGTTAGACAGCATGATTAATTCTAAATATGCAGAGCTGGCGCCAATCATTTCAGCAGATGGAAAGAGCATGTATGTTTGTCGCAACAACCACCCTGAAAATGTGGCGAAAGGAAATGATATTTGGGTGACTCAGTTACTGAAAAATGACCAATGGTCAGCACTTAAAAATATAGGAACTCCATTAAACAATGCTGGGGCAAATTTTGTAGTTTCTGTCTCGCCAGATAACAATAGTTTGGTGGTCGCCAATCATTATAAAGAAGATGGTTCGCAAGGCGGAAATGGTTTGTCGATTACACAGAAAACAAAAACGGGTTGGTCGGTTCCTAAGGCGATGAACATTCGAAATTATTATAATAAAGATCGTTTTGTGGGCTACTTTTTATGCTCTGATAATAAGACCTTAATTTTGTCTGTGAGGCGAGACGATTCGGAGGGAGAAAAAGATCTCTATGTTAGTTTTTTGAAGGAGGATGAAACGTGGTCGGTGCCTTTAAACATGGGGAAGACCGTCAATACCTTTGAGAATGAGGCAAACCCCTTTGTTGCAGCCGATGGTAAAACCTTATATTTTGCTTCTAAGGGACATATGGGCTATGGGGCACATGATATTTTTGTGTGCAAACGATTGGATCATACGTGGACAAATTGGAGCGAACCTAAGAATTTAGGACCCAAAGTGAATACGCCTAAAGAAGACCTAAGTTTTTATTTGACCGCCAAGGGCGACCGAGCTTATTTGAGTTCTGGAGGAGATATTTGGAGTATTGAAAATCCAGAAAAACCAGAGCCAATTGTCTTAATCAAAGGACGTGTTTTTAATGCAAAAACCAAGCAGCCGATGTCGGTTCCCATTCAGTATCAAATTCTAAGTAATGCGAATTCAGATGGAACAGAGCAGCATTTGGGCGTCGCCAGTTCTGATCCCATAACGGGCGCTTATCAAATTGTATTGCCAGCAGGAGCGCAGTACGGTTATCAAGCAGAAAAAGATGGCTTTTATCCTGTTAGTAATTTCATTGATTTGATGGATTTGGATTCTTATGAAGAGCAAACGGTGGATCTATATTTAACGCCCATTGAAAAAGGAAAAGAAGTTCGTTTAAACAACCTCTTTTTTGAATTTGATAAAGCGGTGCTGAAAGTAAGCTCTTATGCAGAATTAAATCGCTTGGCTAAAGTCTTAAAAAATACCAAATCGTCTAGCATTGAAATCGGCGGGCATACGGATGACAAAGGAACTAGTGTCTACAATTTAGAACTTTCAAAAGAAAGAGCGACCGCAGTGGTCACTTATTTGATCGAAAAAGGCGTGGCTGCTGACAAGCTAAAGGCGATCGGCTACGGAGAAACTAAGCCTTTGGTTAAGAACTCTTCTGAAGAGAATCGAGGAATTAATAGACGGGTGGAATTTAAAATTCGATAAGATTTGAAATGTTCAGCCCTAAAAGATGCCGCAAGAGGGGGCTTTTGTTTTTTGTAAAAGGTATCAGGGCGATGCCCTTTGTAAATAGTATTAGTTTTGGTGGATAAAAATAGATGGTTTGGATTTTATTTCAAAATTTTCACCCTTCCCTGTGTTTGCCTTAGGAACATATAGAATAGACAGTTCACTTTGCATCAAAACGTGAAAGTATAAAGTACATAATGTATGAAAATACAGCAATAGCTAAGACGACAAGAGCGATAGGCAGCAGTATGACCCTTACAAAGCTAAATAGTGAAACAAAAAGCATGACAGCAAAGAGCGTCAGAGATAAATGACCAAGGGATAAAAATAAATCTTTAAGGGTATCCATAAGTATCTTTTATTTGTTGAATTTAAGATTTGTACCAAACACTAAACCACCTCACCAACCACAAAAATACTTCCCCCAACAAAAACACAATCATGCTCACCAGCCTGCGCCTGTGCCGCCTCAAAAGCTGCTCCAACAGAAGGATAAACGCCTCCCTTTAAGCCATATTCTTTGGCAGCCTCTCGAAGCGTATTCGCATCCAAACCTCTAGGAATAGCAGCCTTGCAAAAATAGTAAAGCGCCTCCTTAGGCAAGAGCGGAAAAACCTTGCTTAAATCCTTATCATTGACGGTTCCAAAGACAAAATGAACCTGTTCCTTGTTCAATTCCTCTAAAGCTTGGACGGTGTATTGCAAGCCATGACCATTGTGTCCAGAGTCGCAGATGGTCAAAGGCGATTCAGACAAAACTTGCCACCTACCCAATAATTTACTAATGTTTTGCACATCAGCACAAGCTGCTCGAATGTGTGCAGGATTGATCAAAAAGTTTTCTTTGGATAAGAAAAAAGTAGCTAATAAAGCCGTTTTTAGATTGTGAATTTGATAAGTGCCTGTTAAGTCAAAAAGTAGTGCTTGAAAATCCAAATCATAGGATTCACTAGTGATGTTGTATTGTGCAGTTTGATGATTTCGTTCCATCAATTGAGCTTCGACGACCTCATCTACAAATAGGATAGGAGCCGCTTCTTTTGCGGCTTTTTCTATAAATACAGGAGCCGTTTCGGGATGTGTTTCTCCAATTAAAACAGGGGTGTTTGGCTTGATAATACCCGCCTTTTCTCCTGCAATTAATGGAAGCGTATTGCCCAACATCGCTTCATGATCCATGCCAATATTCGTGATAATGGATAGGAGTGGACTAAGGACATTGGTCGAATCCAAGCGTCCTCCCAAACCTGTTTCAATAATGGCAATATCGACCGCTTCTTTATGAAAATAATCAAATGCCATTGCCACGGTCATTTCAAAAAAAGAAGGTCGAATTTCTTGAAAAGTAGTTTTGTTATTGGCAACAAAATTAATCACTGCTTGTTCTGAAATATAGCTGCCATTAATCTTAATTCGCTCCCTAAAATCTTTGTAATGAGGCGAGGTATATAAGCCAACTTTGTACCCTGCGGTTTGTAATATTGCGGCTAAAATATGTGCTGTAGAGCCTTTGCCATTGGTTCCTGCAATGTGGATGCTTTTAAATTGACTTTGAGGTTGTCCTAGCTGTTCACACAAAGCGATAATGTTTCCTAAGTCTTTTTTGAAGGCTTGGTTTCCAACGCGTTGGAACATCGGTAATTGGCTAAAAAGCCATTGGATGGTTTCTTGGTAATTCATAATTAAAGGACTAATAGTATACCCAAAATGGATTAGAATAACTATGTAGGAATGTGTTTTAGTAA
>CALDEP010000244.1 GCA_937942475.1 uncultured Aureispira sp. | reverse complement strand
GTGGAGGTGAAAATTTATGAGGGAGAATAGTTGAGTTAATAACTTCGTCTATAAATTGTCATTTGCTTATTTTGTTAGCGAAGTTGTTTATAAGTAAGTAATCATTAAATGTGAATCCTATTTTTTAGTATGCAGTTGAGTGATTTATTGAAAGGCAATGCGCCTTAATTGAAATAGGAGCGTTAGCTTCGTCTCCATTGATAGAAATATAATGCGAAGCATACCGTATAAGGAGCATCGCTTCGTCCCCATTTACACATTATCAAGATAAGAAGAGTAGAGAGGTATCCTTTTATATTTCAGTGATTTTGTTTCTCTGATAAATGGTGTCGGAGCGATGCTCCTTTTTTTATCTTTTGTTTGTTTTTGTTAGAAATAGTGTCAGGGCGATGCCCTTTTTAAGAATGTTAGACTTAGTTCTAAAAAAAAACATATTATTAAAAATCGTTAATTCTAATCAGCTTCAGCAATATGGCTTATTTTGTGTGCTTCTATAAATGTCTACTATCGTTCCCCGTAAACTTTAATAAAATTTAATAAAAAACTATGAAGAATTTAGTGCTATTGGTTTTACTATCTTGTTCGTTTGGTGGTTTTGCGCAAACGACTTGGCAACAAAAAATAGATGCAGAGGTTTGGGCAACAGCCAATCAAACAACCTTTGAATATTTTGTCTTGCTCAAAGATCAAGCAAATACAAGTGGGGCAAAACAGTTTTCTACCAAGGAAGCAAAGGCAGCCTATGTTTTTAATTTATTAAAGAACAAGGCAAATGAAAAACAAGGGGCTTTGTTGCAATTAATTCAGCAGCATCAAGGCGCTTATCGTCCTTATTTTATTGTGAATGGAATTTGGGTAAAAGGTAACACTACTTTGTTAGAAGCTTTGGCAAAGCGACCAGAAGTTGCCTTAATTGCTCCCAATCCTAGAATATACAATGATTTACCAAATCGACCAGATGCGAATCCAGTAGCGGTAAATCGAGGTCCAAGGGCTCACGAATGGGGGATTGGAATGATTCGAGCGAATCTATTGTGGAATCATAATTTGAGAGGTTCAGGTGTTGTTGTTGGTGGGCAAGATACAGGATATGAATGGATACATCCTGCTTTGAGAAATCAATATCGTGGCGATTCTTTGAATCATAATTACCATTGGCACGATGCCATTCACGGTCAAATTAGCGCAGATTCTGTCAATAAATGTGGTTATGATGTGAATTATCCTTGCGATGATGCAACACATGGAACGCATACGATGGGAACGATGATAGGAGATGATGGACAAGGCAATCAGATTGGTGTTGCGCCAGAAGCGGAGTGGGTAGGTTGCCGAAGTATGGAAAATGGTTGGGGAACTCCTGCTACTTATATTGAATGTTTTGAATGGTTTATGGCGCCTACTGATACCAATAATTTGAATCCTGACCCAAGTATTGCTCCACATGTGATTGCAAATTCTTGGGGTTGCCCAGCAGTAGAAGGTTGTAATCCAAGTAATTTTAGCATCATGCAATTGGTGGTAGAAAATCTTAAAAACTCGGGGGTGTTTGTAGTGGTTTCGGCAGGAAATGACGGCTGGTCAGGTTGTAATTCTATTGAAAATCCTGCTGCCATTTATGAGGCAAGTTTTTCTGTTGGAGCGACGGATATTTTAGATACCCTGACGTATTTTAGTAGTTTGGGAAGCGTTACTTCTGATGGAAGTTTACGCATGAAACCCAATGTAGTAGCGCCTGGTGCAGGCGTTCGATCTTCTATTCCAAATGGCGGTTATGCCGCTTATTCTGGAACAAGTATGGCTGGACCTCATGTTGCTGGAGCGGTTGCTTTATTAATCAATGCGAAACCTAGTTTGGCGGGTAATGTGGATTCTTTGGAGACCTTGTTGGAAATGACAGCAGATACGGTTTATACTTATAGAGACGATACTTGTGGAACGACGACCCAATTGGTTTTTCCTAATAATATGGTTGGTTATGGACGAATTAACTTATATAAAGTCTTGGAAATCATTCGTCCAGATTTATTTAATACCAGCACTAGTAAAATTGTACAGCAAGATTTGCGTATTTATCCAAATCCATCTTCTGGGATGATTCAAGTGCAAACTAGTCTACCAATGGAGCATTGTCAAGTAACAATTACCAATGCTTTAGGGCAAGTTGTTCGTCAGTTTGATACTTATTTTAATACCGTATTGGAAATGGATTTGGGCACGATGTCTACTGGGCTTTATATTATAAAAATAGAGAATGAAACACAAAAAGTAGTCGGTAAGATGATAAAGTCTTAGGTTTTTAGATAAAATCTTTGAGTAATTCTTTCAAGTCTTTTAGTTCATAAATACTAGGATAGAAGGCATATTTTGAGGGATCTTGATTGGTTGATTGGATATTTACTATTGTAATTCCCTCATTACTTATAGATTTTTGTTCTAAGAATCGAACTTCTTTTTTAATGGAAATAGCGCTTATTTTGTTTATATAAAAGAAGTCTCTTTTTTTGCCGAAAATAGATGTACTAGTGATAATTAGAATCTCAGGGTGTAATTGAAAATCGTAGACCTTATTGTTTAATAAATATTTTCCACTATACCAGATCATCAATAATAAAAAAGGCGCAAGGAAAAGCCCTCCATTGTATTCTGGAATACGAGGGGAATTTGGATAGCTAACAAAAGACATAGATTTAATATAGAACCCACTGATTATTAATACAAAAGAAAATAGGGCTACTCCTTGAAAGAGTAGCCTGTTTTGATTAAATCTTGTTGATGGAATGGCTGTTTCTTTGGGCATAATTGAAAAATAGCGTGTTTTGAAAACTATTTAGACCTAAAAGCTTGTTATGGCATAGAAGTCTTTAAATTTTAAAAAAATGTACTAAACTCAAAGAAATACCATGAAAAAAGTAAGATGGATCATTCAAGACAGTAAAATCTATTCAAGAGTAGATGGTAGTTCGGAGATCACTTTAGCTCCAAGTAGCGTAAAAGTATGTTTTTTGGAGTATGTATTTAGGATTAAAGTACCTTTTCGTGAATAAAGAAATTTCAAAACCTTTGCGTGTTTTATAGAATGTTTAGAAAAGGATACTTGTTTTGTTTTACCAAGTATGTTGGTAAGGTATAAAATCACAACTGGTTCTTCCCATTTATGAAAGTAGACATAAGGATATTTATTTAGCTCATAGAGGAATTCTAAGAAAGATACTACTATAAATATAATCCAAAAAAAAGGATGAAAATCTATGTTAAATGGTTTTAAAATTGAGATAAGGAACATTCCAGCAAAGAATAGAACTAAATATAGATACTTTGATCTTGCTAATTTTAGAGCGTTTTGATGTTCCATAAATTGATCTCCATCTAGTATTTTATTTTTAAAATTCATTGGTTTTGGTAGTTAATTTAAAATAGTTAGATAAGCTAAAAGTACTAAAAATCATATCTCCTCATTTTGAGACTTGATGGTAAATCGTGTTTAATTTCCTCCTTTAGTTTTGTCAACAAGCCTGTTTTTATATCTCTCTGGAAGGTAACAATGTTACCAGAAGCTTGATTGGCAACCAATAGAAAATGACCCGAAGGATCAATGACAACACTTCTAGGAGATTGTTTTGCCTATTTTGGATAGTGCTGATAGGTTAAATATTGCTTTATATAGTTTACAATATTTATTTAAAATAAAGAATCTCGCCTATAAGTTTCTTACATTGTCAAAAAATAAATCAATATTTTTTTTAATGAGAAACTATTGATTTATATCAATCTAGTTAGCTGAAAATTTAAACCTAAAGAAAAACATGTTGAACGATAAAAAGAAAAAATCTCCTATTAAAATCATCTTTGGACTCTTAATGCTTTGGTTCACAGGGCAAGAATACATTCATGCTAGTAGAGATTTAGGTACTTTTTCTTCTCTTATGATAATCGGATTCTTTTTAGGCGTAATATTGCTTTTTGCTTGGGTTATAGGGAGTGGTTTTAGCCCAACTAAGCTTGTTTTTAAATCATTAGACTTTGTGAAATTCTTTATTATATCACTGGTCGTTTTTTCAATCTCGGCATTTTTTACTTTAGCTTCATATGCAAAGCCAGACAATTTTAAAATTGTAAATGGGATTAATATTCCAATGAATAGGTGCATTGATGGAAGCAGAAGAATGATACCCAATAAAGAAGAAAGAATAGATTATTGCACTTGCGTGGCAGAAAAAATAACGGCTAATCCTACCTTAAAAAACAAATACAAAAGTGAACTGAAGAAAGGACATATATTTAAGGTTTTGACGAGCATTGAAAAAGAAGGGGAGTTCCCAGAGTTGACCTTAGAAAGCTGTTTAGCTAAGCTCGAAATGAAATGGACGGATAATATCGTTAATACAATGGTACTTAATTGTGAAAAAGAGCTAGAAGGAACTGATTTTGCACAAACAAACGACACTCAAATTTATTGTGATTGTACCATAAGTGAATACCAAAAACATCCTTTAAGTAAAGTACTCGCAGATGATTTTCAAGAAAGTGAATTGGGGCTTTCTATTGATAATAATTGTACTAAGAAAAGTGCAAAATAACAAAATGCTAAGAAGGTGTATCTATTCATTCTGAATCTCAATACAAATGTTGAAATTATAAACAACATTTGTAGATTGTTGTGCTGTGCTTTTTTAGTCAAAAATATAATTTCTAGATAATTCCCTAGCTTTAGGATACTTAACTAATGATTTCCAAGGAATAGTTACAGTATATGTATAGGAAGAGTTCATATTAAAAGTAGTGGTTAACCCCTTAGAGTCTAAGGCAAAGTTTTCTTTTATTTGAGGGTAAAACGCACTTAGTTTAATTCCATTTATGTCGAAAATAAATTTTGCATTCTGTTTGGCACCATCGCTTAAAAAATGATTAAACTCATCATAGTATTGATGTTCTTTTTCAAAAAGGTCATTCCATTCTACCGTTTTTACTTTTTTATGGCAAAATGTTTTGTTTTGGAATTGATATTTTTTTTCGGAAGGCCCCAAGCCACATTCTCCATTATTACGATTAATGGTATGAGTAATTCTTATTCTATAGGAGCAGGAGCTTATATTTTCAATCGTATAGTCCCATCCTACATATTCGTCACAATAATCTAAATGATAGTAATGTATAGGGGCTAAAATATGAGAGGAACCCTGAATTAAGCTATTATACAAACTGATTTGTAATTTGCTATCCATACTATAAATGATATTTTGTATTGAATCTTGATTCGCCCATAAGTTTTCTATCATTATTTGAAAAATAATTTGAGGGTCATAAATTATTTCTTGATAAGAATTAAGCAAAATGGTATTGTTGTCTTTTTTATTAAAAAGCCAATATGTTGTTGATAGATTATCCTCAAAAAAACCATATGGTTCTGACAGGTATGCAGTATCCAAGATTAATTTACTATGCTTGTTGACAACTCCATGTTTATTTGAAAAGGTCTTGACTGAAAATAAATTAGGAGACACTTTGAAGTAATCTAGAATTTGTATTTGTTTATATTGAGGAGGAATAAGCCATGTTTGGGTTTTTATATTTTGAAGACCATAAAATAATTTATTGCCTTGTTTTACAGAGTCAATTTTAATAGATTGAAATTGTTGGCTCATACCATTTAAGGGTATGATTAAGAGGAGCAGGATAAATGCTTTCAATAAGAAGTTCATATTACAACCAAGAGTTTGTTATCATTAGTTATATTAACAGAGTTTTTCTTAGAAGTTACAGGTGAGCTCCTAATTTTTACGCTAGTTTAGAATTTCTACATAAAATACGTTGTCCTTGTAAGTGTTTGGGAGTCTATAAGCCCCAATAATTACCAATAAAAGAATCAAGAATCCCTAGGCATTCTGCCCCTGATACTCCAAAATAGCTTCAATAAACTGCTTGCCATAATGTTCCGCCTTATGCTCTCCAACACCATTGACCTCCAAGAACGCATCCAAAGTCGTGGGTGCCTTGGCACTCATATCTTTTAGGCTGGCATTGCTAAAGACAACAAAGGCAGGTTTGCTAATTTGCTTCGCCAATTTTTGGCGCAACAAACGGAGGTGTTCATACAAAGATTGATTCGTTTCCAAGACGATTTTGGGTGTCGATTTTGCTTGCTTTTTCTGTGTCTCTTGACGCTCTTTGATCACATCATAACTGACCAATTTAACAGGCACTTCTCCTTTTAGAATGCGCCAGCTATAATCGTTTAACTTTAAGTTATAATGATCTTTATAATCCAGCTCTAAAATTCCTTGTTGAATGAGTTGTTGAATGTACAACTGCCAAGCGACAGCCGTGGTTTTCTTGCCAACCGCAAAGGTTTTAACCTCGTGGTATTTTTTTTCTCGAACAACTTCTGTATAAAAACCTTTTAGAATGTCTATCAAGGTACTAAGACTGACTTGTTGATTGGTTCTAGCGACCGCAGAAAGTGCCATTTGAGCCAATAAAGTACCCTCAAAAAACTTAGGCGGATTTTTACAAACATCACAATTATTACAATCCTCTTCCAAGGTTTCGCTAAAATAACTCAAGAGAATTTTACGTCGGCAAACCTGTGCTTCCGCATATTCCTGCATTCGATTGAGTTTCGCAATTTGAATCTCTCGATACACCTCATTACTAATATCACTAGCAAACCCTAAATGCGTTTGAACATCTCTATAACTATAAAATAAAATCGTATCAGCATTGTGTCCATCTCGTCCTGCACGACCAATTTCTTGATAAAAACTTTCCAAATTACCAGGCATATTATAATGAATCACATAGCGCACATCTGCTTTGTCAATTCCCATCCCAAAGGCAACGGTCGCACACATGACATCTAAATTTCCTTCAATAAAGGCATCCTGTGTTTTCTCTTTCAGTCGATTCATCATACCAGCATGATAACAAGCTGCTTTGACGCCTTCTGATTTTAGTTTTGCCGCTAAAGATTCCGTCGATTTGCGACTACTGCAATAAATAATACCACTTTTCTTGGCATATTTGTGTACAATTCGACGAATCTGCTCCCATTTCTTTTGACCAGGCAAGACGGATAAAGATAAGTTGGAACGATCAAAAGAGGAGAGAAAGGTCTTTGGGTTTTGCATCCCTAATAGCTGACCAATATCAGAGCGAACAGCTTTGTCTGCCGTTGCCGTTAGGGCAACCATAGTAGCGTTTGGTAATTTATTTTTAAGTAAGTATAATTTTTGATATTCTGGGCGAAAATGATGCCCCCAACTACTGACACAATGTGCCTCGTCGATGGCAATTAGTTGAATGTTGAGCAGGGTTAAAAAAGAAAGAAAATCTCGTCCAAAGACTTTTTCAGGCGAAACATAGAGCAGCTTTAATTCATTGCGTTCCAATTGTGCTTCAATTTCCTTTTCTTCGGCAGTACTAAGGCTAGAATTAAGATAAGCCGCAGGAATACCATTGGCACTCAGCGCTTGAACTTGATCTTTCATCAATGCGATCAAAGGCGAAATAACCAAGGTTAAGCCCTCAAAAAGTAGTGCAGGCACTTGATAGCAAAGGGATTTACCTCCACCAGTAGGCATTAACACAATCGTGTCGTTCCCATCTAAAATATGGGTAATAATAGCTTCCTGTTGATCTCGAAAGCTGTTGTAGCCAAAATGTGTTTTTAATTTTTGGTAAAGGGTACTTTTGTCGTGCTTTATAATCATTCTTAATCTTGTCTCAGTATCCGTTGTTAGAGGAAGGGGATAAAGCCTACCTTTAACGCAGCCTCACAAATTATTGTTACAAATAAAGCCTAAATTTATTGTTTTTTTTTGTGAATAACTATTTATAAGGCGCTTGCTTATGAATTGATTATTATTAAAATCCAAAACACGGCGTTTTTAGATTTAAAATGCATTATTCAGCGCAACGGCTGCTTTTATCAAAGCTCTTTTATCCTTTTTGCACTTACTTTTATATCGATTTGAAATATAATCTGGTGTTTCTAAGCAAGTACAAAGACGGAAGATTTCTTCCTCTTGTTCCAAAGCAAGGTCTATCTTTTTATCATCTAAAGGTGTCAGAAAATAAAAGGCACCCAAACGCTCGTAAAGCGGCAACTCTTTGTTAACCATTACTTCAGGTGCTTTTGCCTCTTGCTCCACAATGCTTTCAATCAAATCAGGATTAACAAACATGAAATGAATGGATTTTTCTTCCTCTTCATCGTAAAATCGTCCATGCCAACGTTGTGCCAAGCCAATTTGCTCCATTCGATCAGAATCAAACTTGTGTCCAGCTTCATTTCTAATATTGCGTGCAATCAACTTCTGAGCAGCAACAGAATTAATAATATAACTAGGTTTTTTTACATAGTCTGTCAAATATTCGACATTTAAGTATTGATGCTTAATAAGGTAAGCCCAAAGACAGATATCTTGCAATTCGATGAGTGCTGCTTTATCGTCTAAATTTTCTTTCAAATGATTTAAAGTAAGATTAAAAGCATTTTTAAAATCGGCTTTTTGTAAATAAGCACGACTTAAACTTAGAATTGTTCGTTGGCTAATACGCTGAATGTCATCTAAAAGAAGTGTTTCTTTGTAATAATGTATAGCTGAATCTAGCTGGTGTAGGTGATAATAAGAATTGGCGATATGGAAGGTGGTACTTGGTCGCCTAGAAGGAATGGTGTTTCGACGGTATTGTTTGAATTTTTGAATGGCTTCTTTGTAATTTCCAGCTTTAAAATGGTCAATACCTTCTTTCCAAATTCCGTCTTGACTATAAGTTGGGGCTAAACAAATAGATAAGAAAAACACAACAAGTGTAAGTAGTTTCATAACTAGGGCATTTGTATTTTATCAAATAGAAGGGACATCCTTAAATTTGAAGGTTCATAATAGGAGTGATTTTTTTTTTGGGGGGTAAGAAAAAGGAGAAGGTTTTGATTTTATTGTGCCGAAACAACTGCTCTACATTAAATTTTTACACAAAAAATAATAATAGTGAATCTAAAATATATATATATTGCTAACTCTAATGGAGTTTAAGACAAATATGATGAAAAATGTCTAAAATGCCTAAATGACGAGTAGTTTTTTAGAAACTAATTTTGAATTAGAGGTGCAAGTTTGAGCTTGGCATAATTTTTATGCAGCAGCCTTTGGTCTGGAAGAGCGAAACTTTGCATTATTTTACGAAGAAGTAAGGAACAATTTTTGCTAAAAAAGGAAGGTGTACATTATAAAATCATTCTAAATAGAAAAATTTGGCTTATGAATTCGTTGAGTTGCTTCAAATTTGTATTTTTGTCGAGCTTGTATACAAACAAGTGATTTAGATAGAATAAAAAGAATACCCTTCATCGTAGTTTGTTGAAGAAAAACATACAAAAATTATAATACTAAAAGAAAAAATAAAAAATGAATTTAGAGAAACTTGTTGCAGTTAGTGGACGTCCAGGAATTTATAGAATGGCTGCTAATCGCCCTAATGGATTGATTATTGAAGATTTGGATTCTGGCAAGAAATTTTTTGCACCAAGTAGAAGACATCAATTCACTCCTTTGGAATCTATTTCTATTTATACAGAAACAGAAGAAGCTACAGTAGAGCTTAAAACTGTATTTGTTAATATGTTGACACAACTAGAGGAAACTCCTCCTGTTGCAACAAAATCGAGTTCTACCGATATCAAAAACTATTTTGAATCCATCTTACCAGAATACGATAGAGATAAAGTATTGGTTAGTGACATCAAAAAGTTGATTAAATGGTTCAATTACTTGAATGAAAGAGGCCTATTAGCTTTGCCAACAGAAGAAGAATTGGCAGCAGCAGAAGCGGCTAAGGCTGCTACTGAAGCAGAAGTAGCTGTAGATACAACAGAAGAAGAATAGAAAAAAATGCTCTTTCTAAAAATAAAAATAGCCTTGAACCAATTGGTTCAAGGCTATTTTTTATGCTTTATGTTGATGGATCTGTTTATTAAAAAAGGAATCTAAAAAATCTCTTTTCAAATAGCCAAATGCTTCGCTTAGTTCTTCAAAATATTCATAATTTCATCCAATTGTGGAGATAGAATAATTTCTGTACGACGATTTTTTGCTTTACCTGCGTCCGTATCATTAGAAGCAATTGGAATGTGTTCTCCACGACCAGCAGCTGTAATACGACTTGATACTACTTTGTTTTTGATCAATTGATCTACAATAGATAAAGAACGTTTGGTACTCAATTCCCAGTTCATTTTTTCTTCCCCATCACTATCGGTATGGCCTTCTACCAAAATATTAATTTGGTTATTTTTGTTCAATACTTCCGCTAGTTTAGAAATGGCACTTGCTCCTTTTGCATCCAAACGAGAGCTACCAGTAGCAAACAACAAGTTTTGACTTAAAGAAACATATACTTTTCCATTGCGTTGTTCAACACTCAAATCAGAAGATTCAAAGCCTAACAAAGCTTGAGACAATTTATCTTTTAAAGCCTTAGCTTTTGCATCACGAGAGGCAATGGCATCTTCCAATTCCTTTACCCGCTTTTCACGAGAAGCTAGACTACTTTCTAGCGCTGCCACTTTATCTTCACGAGCTTTTAGGCTTTTTTCTAAAGCAGATTTATCACCTTCCAAGTTGTTAATATTTGTGTTTTTGTCGTTTAAATCTTTTTTAAGACGCTCAATTTCATCACGTTCTTGGCTCATTCGGTTTTTAAGGTCTGCCATGTCTCCTTCACGACGTTGGATTTCATTTTCTTTGCGTTGAATTTCTTCTTCTTTACGACGAATCTCTTCTTGTTTGCGTGTAATTTCTTCTGTCAACTGTCTGCTTTTTCCAGCAGCTTCTTGTGTTAATTTTTCGTTTACAGCCAAAACTTTATCATAAAGAACCTGAAGGTCTTTATTTAATTTTTCCTGTTGATCATAACGTGTTTTTACCAAGGTATAATCTTTGTCTAACTCTAGGAGTTCTTTCTCAATTTTTTGAATTTCTGATTGTGCTAATTCAAGTTCCTCTTGAGCTTGTGCAGCAGTTTGCTGTGCTTGTGAAGCTTCTTGTTGTGCCTTCGCTTTGGCAGAGACTTCTTCTTGGTATTTTCGATTGGCAACACAAGACATTAGCGAGCCAAAGAATAAAAGGATAAGAAAATAGTTAAGGTATTTTAGCATAGTAATGTAATTAATTGTTTTAGAATTTTTATTCTTAATTAGTTGGAACCAACTTTAGTAATTCCATATTTTGATAATGTAAAATGATTTCTGTTCGACTATTTTTTAGACTGGCTTCAGGATCAGCTTCTGATACCAATGGTTTGTATTGTCCATAGCCAATCACTCGAATTCTATCTTGCAAAAGGTCCTTCTGTGATAACGTATAGAGGACAGATAAGGTTTTTCGAGTACTGTTTTTCCAGTTTTCTTTTATCGCAGTACTGGCAGGCATGTGCCCATTGATATCAATATAAATAGAAGGGTATTTGTTGAAAACTTCTGCCAATTGATATAGAAACTCCCTTCCCGAACTAGATATAGAACGGCTAGAAGCTGAAAATAAATCTTTGTTGTCAAAGCTTAAAATTAATTCATCTTTATCTAATAACTGGGTCAGTTTTAAATTTGGATTAGCGGCTAACAAAGTATTGATATCATTACTTATCGTACGTAGCGATCTGTTTTGTTGATTCAAACCATCTTGAATTCTTTTATAAGGCTCTAATTTTGTTTTTATTAGCAAATCTTTATCTGCTAATTTTGTTTGCATTTGCTGCAATTGACCTTGACAATTGACCGTAGCCGATTGAGCGGCATCTAAAGCGGCCTGATTTTCTTCTAACTGTTGCTGCAAGCCTTGAATGGCTCCCGACTGTGTTTGATTGGCAGAAGAAGAGGCATCTTTTAATTTATTTAATTCACGCTTGGCTTCAGACAATTCCTGTTTGGTTCCCAAAAGTGTATTTTCTAGTTTTAGTTTTTCTTCTTCTAAAGACTTAAATTTTTTTGTTCCAACACAACTTGAACATAAAAAAACAATTAGAAATGCTATATAAGCTAGAGAGAACAGTTGTTTCATCTAATGGATGGATTCGTTATGGTATAATTAGATTTCAAAGGCAAAGTAGATTTTTCAAGCTGCCATTGTTATAATAAAATGTAAAGTTAAGAGTTTTTGATAAAAGAAGCTATTTTTTATAGAACTTCATTCTATACAAGACCTACTTAACAGGTTTAGAATGATTAATTAATTTGGGGGCTCAATTAGAAGTTTTGTGAGTGTTTAAGATTTAGAATCCTTTTTAAGGCTATGAATTGGGATATAAGTTTTAAGTAGAAAGTCGTTTATTATCAAAATAAAGCTTACGACTTCCTACTTAAAACACTGTCTAATAGAAAAGTGGTTTAAATATTACCACACGATTTACTGCGTGAGAAGAGTTGTCAAAGAACGATTAATTTTTGTAAGCCAATTCACACCTCCCTAGCAAGTTCTAAGAACTTCTTTCTGTTTTTCGTTTAAGAAACAAACGAACTATAATTAGGAGTATAAAAACGGAGAATAGGACTAAAAATAGAGTGC
>CALDEP010000243.1 GCA_937942475.1 uncultured Aureispira sp. | reverse complement strand
GAATTATGGTCTGATGCCACTTTATTAAGTCATTTACGCAAACAATTGATTAGGCTGGCAGAAAATCTATGTTCTCGTATCAGATTTTCTTAATTATTAATGCTAAAATTTTAATGTTGAATGCTTTATAGCACAACAAACATTAAAAATTCAACATTAAAACAGTCCTTAAATAAATAACAATGAATTTAATACTGAACGAAAAAAGGTTATTCGCAGGCTCATGAGAGAGTTCTTGCGTAAATGAGTTATTAAGTCTAATTTTTACCTTGAATCTGTTTTTGCTTTCTTTTTAAGAAAATTTTGAATCTTACTTAAACTTATTATACTTTCAAAAAATTTTGAAAATTAATTTTTTGATGTATATTTAAGCCATGGAATTAGATGAAGCAAAACAACGATTTATACAAGCATGGGGTACTTTAGGTTCAAATTGGGGTATTAACCGCACGATGGCTCAAGTTCATGCCCTTTTGTTAATATCTGCAGAATCACTCTGTGCAGATGATATTATGGAAAAACTTAAAATTTCCAGAGGAAATGCCAATATGAATATTCGTGCGCTGATTGATTGGGGACTTGTCTTCAAAGAGTTGAAACCAGGTGAGCGTAGAGAGTATTTTATCAGCGAAAAGGATATGTGGAATGTGGTGCGCCAAATTATCATCCATCGCAAAAAGAAAGAGTTAGAACCTGTCTTAAAAGTTCTGAATGATGTGAGTGATATTGAAGGAGAGAGTGCCGACAAAGAAGCTTTTTTGGATGTGATCAAAGACATTCAATTGTTTGCCTCTAAAGCGGATAAGACCCTTGACAAATTAGTCAACTCGGATGCCAATTGGTTGATGAAAACCTTTATGAAAATGATGTAAGGGTTCTCCAACTTATGTTATCCAGAAAACCTTTTTAGGTAGAACTTAAATCTATCTTTGCTTATTAGAGTGCTTCTCTAATGTTTAGTTTTTAATGCTGAATTTTTAATGTTTGTTGTGCTATAAAGCATTCAACATTAAAAATTCAGCATTTAACATTAGAACCATGATTCCAAACTATATTTAAGCTGATTGTAACCTAACGACTTCTTTATCTAACAAGAACTTAAGAGAAAACTGTTTTCAAGACTAAAATAGAGTTCAATTCTCCAAAATTATCAATATGATATTGGTAATAACGCAACATATCGTTCATAAAATCTCGTCGATCTTGGTTGTTTAAATCTAGTTGTGCGCTGGTTTCAAAATCTAGCTCTAAGAAGGCTGCCAATAAATGGGTGTTTTGTGGCGAAAAGTAGTAGTGATGTTCTGATGGAACTTCTGCTAAAATTTTCCCTTCTGAATAATCAAACACACAATCTTCTGACAAATTGTTCACCACAGAAAACAAGCCTAAGTAGGTAGATAATTTCACTAAAAACCAACCTGGAAAATTGGCAATTTTTTCATCTGTTTGATCTAATTTTTGATAACAAGCTTTTAGAAATTCAAATAAAGCTGGATTGGGTGCTGGCTCCCTCAAGGTTTTTTGAGCGACTTCTGCGACAAACAAACCTATGGCTCCTCTTGCTACGTCAAAAGGAAGTTGTTGATAAATATAGCTTGGCTTAATTTCTTTGATTCGATTGATGTCTTTTTCTTCATGGTGATAAACAATCATTTCGACCAAAGACATGGGACGAACCAAGGCTGGACTTATTCTCGAATTTTTCTTTCGAACGCCATTAATAATATAGGTTCTTAACCCTAATTCGGACGTATAAGCATCACAAATAATACTGGTTTCTGAATATTTGATCGCCTTGACAATAAGCCCTTCTACTTTTTTTAGCATTATGTTGTGTTATACTATAATCATCGTGAATTTTCTTTTCTCTTTATAATAAACGGTTGACCGAATTCCTTTAAAAAACGTGACTATATTTTAAGGAAAAGCTACGAGGTGCCCCCATTTGAGCAGGACGACTGGCATATTCTTCGTTGAGTGCATTTTGTACCACCAAATTAATTCGTTGTTTGTCATTGAAACGATAGCCGATTCTTAAATCCAACAACCAATATCCTTTGTTGTGAATCAATCTAAAGTGAGACAATTCTGGGGTAATAAAATTGTATTCAAACAAGGGATCAATGTGATCCATAAAACTATTATAAGTCACAGCAGCTCCCAACGTGATGCCCCAGCATTCGGTTTCCACATCCATGCGAACGGTATGCATTCTTCTGTATTTCAAAATATTAGGATAATCTGCTCGCTCTACTCCTTCTACAAATGTTCTGAATACTTCGCCTATAAAAACACCTGGGTCTCTTAATTTACTTGTATCAGCACTCAAATTTCCAGGGAAACTATAGGTATAACCACCCCAAATTCTCAGTGGCACTTTTCCTATTCTGACTTCTCCTTGTGTGGATATTTCCCAACCTGCAATTCGGGCTTTACTAATATTAATAAAACTAAATCCTGCTCCTTGTGGATAATTCCCCAGAGAAAATTCCACCATATCGTTATATTCCATCCAAAAGAAAGCAAGATCTGCATAAATTTTAAAATTCTTTCCTCTAAAGACATGTCGATAAGCAATTTCTGTTGACCAACCCGTCTCTGGTTGCAAGTCAGGATTAGGAAAAACCCCAAAAGGACTCCCAGGAAGAAGCTCATTAAAATAACGTTCCCCCATAGAAGGCAAACGGAAGCCTTGCCCAAAGGAAGCCCGAATAAAATCATCTGGTGTTGCTTCAAAATTTAAGCCTACTCGAAGAATAGGCAAGGTCGGGATAAAACTGGTGTCTACTAAAAAGCCTTCCCAACGTAATCCTACTGTAGCAGAGAGTCGATTAAAGAACTTTTTATCGACTTGTGCATAAGCGGCAAACGCACTACCTGTAAACAAAGCTCGCTCATTAGAAGCGGCACTCAAATCTGCAAACAAAATACTGTTAACATGAAAATATTGCCCTCTAGCACCTGCTGTAACAATCCATTCGTTCTCAAACGTTCGTTGAAATTGATACTCTAAACTAAAAACATCTCCTTCCGAATCTGCATTAGATTGTATTTTAGAAATTCTAAACCAACGTCCTCGAATATCATGTTTATTGTCAGATTTATCAAAAGCAGTGAAATAAGGATCAATGCTAATGGAGTAATAACGACTTCTATTCACAGGCGTCAAATTCAAATACGCATTATTGGTCATGTCTTTTGCCATAAAAAAGCGCCCATCTTCATGGTACATGATGTTTCCATTCAGTCCATAAGAAATGCGCCCATCTGACTTTGGCACTCTAAATCGGGTATTAAAATTAAATCGAAAACGACGCTCGTCTACGCCTTTAAAATATCCATTCCCTAAGTGTATGTTTCCACCAATCACCAAATCTACATTTTTGTGCAATCGCTCTCTGTGTGCAAAATATAGGCCCGAAAACATGGGCATTGCAGCGCCTTCTTCCTTTGGATCAAACCAGCGCATAGAATCAATTCTAGGTTGGTCGTAAATCCCGGCATAGATAGAAAAAGCGGTATAAGATTTATCGCCTTTTGGGTAAGCTGTTCTTAAATTAATAACCCCATTCAATGCCCCAGAACCATACATGACAGAAGCAGAGCCTTTGATAATTTCAATTTGTTCTGCATTTTCAACAGGCATATAATTCCATTTCACATCACTCAACTCAGCGGATAACAAAGGTTGTCCATCCACTAAAAAGAGGACTCGACTTCCTACTCCATAGGCATAGCCTGCGCCGCCACGAATACTAATTTGCCCGTCCGAAATTTGCACGCCTGATGCCTTTTTAACAATTTCATCTAAGCTCGTTACATTATTACTTTCTATTTGATCTTGTCCTATAACATCAATAGAAACGGTACTTTCTTCTAGCTTTTTCTCGTATCTGCCTTCTGTTACAATAATTGTTTCGCCAATCAAAGCTCCTACAGACAGGGCTACATCTAAAACAATTGCGGTCTTGCCATCTGAAACAACTTCTTTCTCTACACTTTCAAAACCAATGTAACTAAACAAAATAGTATAGGTTCCTTCCTCTAAAGGAAGTTTATATTTCCCATCTAAATCGGTCGTTGTTCCCTCTGTCGTTCCTTTTATACTAACGGTAACACTAATCAGTGCTTCTTCATTTTCTGCATCGCTTACAAGCCCCGACAAGACGCTTTGCCCATTTAGGCTTGTTTGAAAGATCCAGAGTATTGCAAAAATTAATCCTGCTATATTTTTCATACCTTATTATAATTATTCGTGTATTTTTCTTTAACAAAGAGAAGACACGATACTTCTTGCGAAGCCTTATTCTTGTTGATTCAAATAGGTCTTTTCTTCAAAAATACAGTTTTATTGTAAAAAAAAGTAATTTCTTGTTTTCATAGATACACTATTGGTCTAAATATTGGTTTGTAGGTTCTATTATCAATAGATAATACTCCATTCATTTTAATTTATTAATTTTGGAGGACACTTAAACCAATAACATAAAACTATGACTTATTTAATGACTTTTTTGCTTACTTTTTGTGTAGGAAGTCACCTGGTAGCACAAAAAAGCGACTTTCCAAAAGTCGTAGATGTCGCCCAACACAGTGAAATTTTGGAAGATTTAAGTACTAATTACAAAAGTTCACTTTTCTCAGCTTCTGGTGCTGATTTTATAAAAACAACAAAAAATTGGCAACATACATTAGTTGGTTTAGAAAAGTATGCCGAAGAGATTAATTTTGATTTGAAGGGTATAAAAATCTGGATAAAAGTCTTCTTTGCCAAAGATGGTAATATCGATCATATTACCTACATTTTGGCTGAAAATTCTATTAATATCGACTCGATAGAACTAGAAGCGTTCTTCCGTTCTTTCATGAGAAATTATAAGCTTCCAGAGTCACACGAGCAAAAATTTTCCTATGACGCACGTGTCCAATTTCCTTTATATTTGATGCGATAATATTCAATATTATAGTCACAAAAAAGAGATATTTTTTGAAAGTATATATAGGCTTACAACAACGCTAAATACACTAGTCTAGGGACTTTTTTTTAGTTAAAATAGGTGCACAATCGTGCCTAAAAAAAAATCTATTTTTTGTTAAAAAAAATTATAAATCATTATTCATAAAAACAATATCTATACAAACTTAACTTACAGCCTTTAATGAAACTTCAAAATTCACCTAAATTATGAGATTCTTGCCTAAGTCTCTAGGTTGGAGTTTTTGGCAAAAATTTGCTAGTTTATTTATTCTTTTATTCATAACTTGGTATTTGTAAGTAGTTCTCCCCACTGTGACTATTTGTTTATTTCTGTAATTGTTTTAGAATCAAAAACTAACAAATGCGCAAGTAAACTATTCTTTTTTTAAATATTTAAATGTTTTTTTAAGAATTTATTGGTCGTTTTTTTTACAAAGCGCACAAAAAAAATACATCTATTTACCTATTTTAATACACACAAGGAATTTAATTTCAAACATGATTACAGTGATACAAAATCCCGAAAAAGTTATGCATTTTTCTATTCCTCTTTGGAAACGTGCGTTTGACCTATTCTGCGCATTAATTGCATTTTCAATCTTAAGTCCATTACTTTTAATAATAGGCTTACTTATTAAGTTTGACTCAAAAGGCTCCATTATATATAAGTCTAAACGAGCTGGAGCAGGTGGTCGTGTTTTCGATTTTTACAAGTTTAGAACCATGCGAGTAGGCGCTGAGGGAGAGTTAGCCGCACTAAAAGAGAGCTTAAACCAATATGGTGAAGATACTGACAATCAAAGTGAAGCTGTTTTTGTGAAATTAAAGAAAGATCCTAGAGTTACCCGCTTAGGCAAATTTCTTAGAAATACCAGCTTAGACGAATTGCCACAGTTATACAATATCATAAAAGGAGATATGTCCATAGTTGGTAATCGACCTTTGCCTTTGTATGAAGCGGAACAATTATTGAAGGATGATTTAATGGCTAAGCGATTCCAAGCTCCAGCTGGTCTAACAGGCTTATGGCAAGTCCGAAGACGAGGACAAAAAAACATGTCTGAAGAAGAACGTAAAAGATTAGACAATGAGTATGCTCAAAATTATTCTTTTGGGATGGATTTCAAATTAATTCTTCAGACACTAAAAGTCTTTATTCAAAAAGAAAGTGTCTAAACATGAAAGTAGCATTGATATTAGTTTTCCTTTTGGCTTCACAAATTAGTTGGAGCCAAAAGGATAGTATTCCTAATAATGCCCCAACTGATAATATTCTTACCCTTATTAATGAACTTCCCCCATTAGAGGAGTTATTGGATCAGGCAACAGAGAATTCTTATTTGGTACAAAGCCGAGATGCTCTTATCAGAATTAAAGAAAATGATTTCAACAAAATCAAGAATGATTGGCTAGACATTCTATCCTTTAGAGGAAGCGTGGGATATGGAAATAGCATCATAGATCTTAATCAGAGTAATTTGGGGGGCGGCATTGCCTCTAATATCAATACCGTTCTATTTAATGTTGGTGTTATCGTCAACTTTTCACCAGAATATTGGGTCAATCGGAAACACGAAGTAAAGATATTAGAAGCACATATTGATTATGAAAAAGCCCTTAAAGGAGAAGCTAAATTGATCGTTGCTGAAAAAATTACCAACTCTTATATTGAACTAGAATACTATAAAAGTATTTACCTAAAAGCTAGTGCTGGTTATGAATCGAACCGATCGACCATTCGTCTAGTCAAAAAGAAATTTATAGAAGGAGAGATTGACATTGTCCTATACAATGACATTATTTTAAAGAATATAAAACTGGAATTAGAGGTTGAAAACTATAAACAAAACTTAAAAAAAGCTTATTATAACTTACAACGACTACTTTCTAATAATTAATCTACTATCTTTGGCGGTATTAATTATTCGTCCCAAAAAAGTTTATTGTATTTCTTTTTGCAGAAATACAATATTGAAATAAATATTTGATGTAATGAGTTTTTTCCGTTTCCTCCAATTAATTAAACAATATTACTTATTAATAGTAGCTGTCCCTCTACTTATGGCAGGTTTGGTTTTCTATTTAACAATGGGCGAACAAAAAAGCTATTCAAGTAGTAGTTCTATTTACACGGGTATTGCTTCAGGGTTCAACGTTGACATGCGCCAAGGGGTTGGAGATCGTTTTATGATTCAGAGTGTTTTTGAAAACGTGCTGACCATCATGGAATCAAAGAAAGTAAAAGAAATTGTCGCCCTTAAATTAATTGCTCAACACCTCATTCAAGATATAGATAGTTTATCTGTTCGTATATGCAAGAAGGTCTCTCTCCAAGAACTTCATAAGTTAATTCCAGAAGAAGTACGAAAAAAATTAACAGTAGATAACGATTTTGACAAAACCTACGAACGATTACAAAGCTACTTGAGTCAAGATCACGAAAACGTTATTTATCGAATCGTTCACAATAAGCGTTACATCCCTAATTACTCCCTCCTTGCACTTAATAACATAAAATTTAAGCGAATTAAAACTAGTGATCTAGTGAAAATTGATTTTTCAGCTACAGATCCTGGTATCGCAATGAATACACTCATTTTCTTCGCAGAAGCATTTATCAAAAGGTATCGCTTTTTAAAAGTTAGTGAAACGGGGGATATTGTATCCTACTTTGAAAGACAACTCCTAAAAGCTCAAATAAAACTAGACGATTTCGAAAAGGAACTCTTGGCTTATCGGTCGAGTAATAATATATTGGATTATACCGAACAGGTACGAGCCATTGCGCAACGCAGACAGGAAATGGAAGGCGAGATTTACAAAGAACGAATGGTTCTAGTCTCCGCACAATATACAAGCAACTATTCTAAGGATCAATTAGACATGCATTTGAATGTCTTGGACAAAAATTCCTCTATTGTTGTTAATAGAAAAAAATTAGAAGACCTTGCCTGTGAAATTGCATTAATAAAGATATTTGACGATCCTAGTTCTAAGGCAAAACTAGCCAAATTGCAGGAAGAAATAGATGCCTTGAGGGCGGATATGGAAGCCGACTTAGATGCAATTTTTGCGATAAACTATAGTACTTCAGGTGTTAAAACCAAAGATATTTTAAAAAAATGGTTTGATAATGTTTTGGAAGTCGGTGAATCAAAAGCTAAATTAGAAGTTTTTGAAAATAGACGTGATGATTTCAAAAAACTATATAAAACAATGGCTCCAATTGGTTCTAATTTGACTAAAATAGAACGAGAAGTAGCCGTTGCAGAAGGTTCTTATTTGAGAATATTAGAAGCTTTGAACTTGGCTAAAATGCGTCAGCAAAACATCGCTTTGTCTACCAAACTAAAAGTAGTAGATCCACCTCTTTTTCCTACGACTCCAGACCCTTCTAAACGAAAATTATTAATCATCATTGCCGCTCTTGTTGGAGGAATTTTAATTCTAGGGCTTCTTATTTTCTTGGAACTAATTGACCAAAGCATTCGTCAACCACTTCGTTTGATGGAGTTGACCGGTCTACCTTTGGCATCTGCCTTCCCTACTTTCCCCCAAAAGTATGGGCGTATTTATTACGACAAATTGAGGAATTTGTTGACCAATCGATTAATAGAACACCTCAATCAAAAAGAAATAGTTAGAGATGGTCAACCCATCTTCTTAGCCATTAGTAGTATGGAAGTTTCCGAAGGAAAAACATTCGTAGGGCAAGAGTTAGCTAGAGCATGGAGCATAAAGGGCAAAAAAGTGATGCTTTACCAACCTAAACCTGAAGATGGTTTTGTTTGGCAATCACCTTTTAATTCGGATGAACAAGAAATTCCATTGTCCATTACCGACTATGGCTTAGATACCTTAACCTTAGATACACTCCGAGACAAGATAGTCGCAGAAACACAAGGAGTAGATTACGTTATTATTGAGTTACCACATTTACACAGCTATCGAGTTCCTTATTCACTTTGGCGTAAAGTTGACCATTGTTTGTTAGTCACTAGAGCAAACCGCTCTTGGGGAGACTCAGATCGTGAATCACTAAAAGATATTACCAAAACATTAGGCAAAGAACCATTAATGTGCTTAAATGGCGTTAAAACTGACTTTTTAGTAGAAATCGTAGGTCCCATACCACAGAAGGCAAGTATGCTCCAGTCCATTTTAAATCGATTTAATCGAATAGGACCTTCAAAATAATAGCTATGCGCCTTCGAAATCTTATTCATACCAGAACAGGAGCAGATACTATTTATACTCCACTAATTCTTATAGGACTTTGCTTAGGTATTTTTGTAATTACCAAGGGCGTTTTATGGAACTGGAAACTTATCGTTATTGCTTTGATTGCACTTCCGTCGGTTTTCTTTTACCTCTACAAGATTTTCCAAAACCCTAGATTGGGAATGTGGTCTGTCTTAGTATATTGCTTTGTTTGGAGCTTAATTGCTCGGTACTTATTTGCTTATACTAGGGTTTCATTGCCCTTTGGATTGGGGGTAGATGGTTTGTTATTTCTGACACTTGTAGCAGTGATTTTCAGTGGTGGCGCTAAAGCAAAATACAATATTCTTCAAAATAAGTTGGTTTTTCTAACTTTTATATGGTTTCTATTCGTCTTCCTACAACTCTTTAACCCTCAAGCAACCAGCAGAATAGCTTGGTTTTATGCCATGCGCTGTTATGGTCTTTATATCTTTTTAACGGTCATTCTTACTTATATGCTGTTGAACCAAAAAAAAGATTTAGACCGTTTTTTTTTACTCTTTATAGGCTTCTCCATATTCGGGGCATTTTATGGCGCTTACCAGCTTAATGTTGGGTTGAGTTATGCCGATAGTATTTTTATTCAACCCAAATTAGATCGCCATATGTTGTTTGGCAAACTGCGTGTTTTTTCTTTTTATGAGAACGCAGGACAAGCAGGGGTCACACAAGCACATGCAGGGGTCATTGCCAATATTTTGTGTATCCATGAAAAGCGGCGTAACTATAAA
Organism: uncultured Aureispira sp.; assembly: GCA_937942475.1. Taxonomy (GTDB): domain Bacteria; phylum Bacteroidota; class Bacteroidia; order Chitinophagales; family Saprospiraceae; genus Aureispira. The sequence continues at coordinate 2,721 of CALDEP010000243.1, read as the reverse complement.
ATATTCTATGGTATCGGCATGTTGGCTTGTTATTATGGAATGGCTATTTCGGGTACTAGAGGCGCTTTGGTGGTTCCTTTTATTGGTATGGGTGCCTATTTGGTTTGGTGTCGCAAACCTCTTGTTACCATTTCAGGAATATCTGTTGGTGCGGCTCTTTTGTTTCTCTTGGTGTTTACAACCCTTGGTCAAAGTAATTATACGATTAATAGAATGCGAACGGCTTTTGATACAGAGGACCCCTCTTTTCAATATCGACTTGAAGCTAGAGCGCATTATCAAGAATACATGGAAAAACATCCCTTTGGTTGGGGAATTGGAACGGCTGGTTATTGGGGAAATCGATTTAATGGGGAAGATAATGTCATGACAGGAACCGATGGAGGGTATGTTCAATTGCAAGCAGAAGTCGGAATTATAGGGCTTTATTTATATTGGGCTTATTATTTATCCATTTTGGGAATGACCTTTTTGATGCTATTTAACCTAAAAGACATGGAACTTTATCCCAAAGTGCTGGCGCTCTGTTGCGGGATTCTAGGCTTACTGGCAGCCAACTATGGGAATAGTGTGATTTATCAGTTGCCTAGTAATTTGACGATTAGTATGAGTTTGGCCTATATATGGATTGCTCGAAAATGGGCTAAAGGAGAAAAACTGCCGCTATTTAAATCCCGATTTTAATAAAAAAAAAGGTTCTTTTGCAAATCGTGTGGAGTTTAAAATTTAGGCTATCTTTTGACGGCTATGAATTGGGATGTAAGTTTTAAGTAGAAAGTCGTAAGTCGTTTATTATCAAAAGAAAACATACGACTTTATACTTAAAACTTACGACTCATACTGTCTAATAGAAAAGTGGTTTAAATTATTACCACACGATTTGTCAAAGAACGAAAAAAAACTACAAAAAATAGACTTTGTTACACTATTATCACTAGGAGTGCTAAGGGCGAGTGTGGCTAATTTATTGGTGAGAAAGTTCAAGTATTAAATCATGGTACTATAATTAATACTCCGTTGATTTTTTAGTTTTTAGCTTCGCTGATTCTTCGAGTTCTATGAAAAACATAAAAAAGCATCTTGCATTAGTTTGATTATCAGCTTTTTAGTACTTTAACTAGCAAAAGTCCATCCTGCTGATAATCAAACTAATACGATTTTTAAACGGAGTAATGATAATATATATTTTATCAAAATAATTATATTGTCGCATGAACTGTTAAATAAAGAATAGAATAGATGAATTTAAAAAGTACCACCTTTTGGTCTGCCATTTATACCATTATCCGAATGCTTTCGGGGATTGTTTCGATCAAGGTTATTGCTTATATGATTGGACCAGCAGGAGTTGCCTATGTAGGGCAGTTTCAAAATTTCTTGACGATTACCAACAGTAGTTCTAACATGGGCATTGGGCAAGGAACGATTAAGTACTTAGCGGAACACAAGGAAGAAGAAAATGCGTATGCTAAAATTCTTAGCACCTCATTTATTATCACCATTATATCCAGTAGCATAATTTCCATTCTCATACTTATCTTTCATAAAGAATTGAGTGTTTATCTTTTTCATAAAGAAGAATTAAGTTTTGTTTTGATTGTCTTGGCATTTTCTATTACCATCTACTCTACAGGGCAAATTTTAATGCATGCCCTAAATGGTTTTCAGGAAATAAAAAAACTAATCACGGCTCGTATATTAACCAGCCTTTTAGGTTTGGTTTCCACCATCATTTTAGTGATTTTAGGCGGTGTTGAAGGCGCTTTATTGGCCTTGATTATCAGTCAAATTATTGGCTTTGGTATTTTGATTTATTATTCAAAATCGAGTGCTTGGTTTTCTAAAGCCAATTTTCTGAGTAATTGGGATAGCGATTCGTTTAAAAAGCTAAGTCATTTTTCAATGATGACCTTTGTTTCTGTCATCTTGCTCAACATTCGACAAATCTATTTACGAGATTATATCATTGTCCAATTGTCTCCAGAAGCGGCGGGTTATTGGCAAGCCATTTGGAAAATTTCCGAATTGTATTTAACCGTCATCACCTTTTCTTTATCGGTCTATTACCTTCCAAAGTTGTCGGCTATTAAAGAAAAAAAAGAATTGCAACAAGAGATCTTTAAAGGCTATAAATTTTTGATTCCAATTGTCTTGGTTTTATCTATTTCTATCTTTATAACAAGGGATCTAATTATATTTATATTATTCACGCCTGACTTTCATGCCGTTAGAGATTTGTTCTTCTATCAGTTAATTGGAGATGTTTTTAAAATCGCTTCTTGGATTTTGAGTTTTTTGATGGTTGCCAAAGCAATGACCAAAACATTTATTATTACAGAAATTATATTCATCAGCTTATTTGCTTTTTTATCCTTAGTTGGGGTCGAAAACTACGGCTTGATTGGGATGACTTATGCTTTTGCTATAACTTACATCGTTTATTTTTTCACCATGCTCTTTTTGTTCAAAGATATTTTATTAAGCTATAGACATTAGTTTTTTTAAAATAAACTCTTGTTATTCAGGAAATTTTCAAGCGTAATTTTTTAATATAGTTGTTTATTTTAGCTTTGGTTTAATTTTGAATGCTAAATTTTGAATGCCATACTACTGCGTAATGTACATTTAGCATTCAAAATTAAACATTCATCATTCAAACAGAGCAATTGTTTGGTCAATCCATAAGTTTAAAATAATACTCAAAAAATGCCTTAGGCACAC
>CALDEP010000242.1 GCA_937942475.1 uncultured Aureispira sp. | reverse complement strand
TTTCTAAAGTTCAGAGCTAGATAGAAATCCCCTTTAAGGATCTTTTGGAGTCGCTTTATGCTTGATACCGTAAAAAGATAACTTTATTCCTATGACAATTCCATATTTATAACACCTCTAAAATAATACACGTCTAATGGTCGTTTACATCCTATAAGTCTTAGTTGTTAATACTTTAAAGCAAAATTACATATGAAACCCCCACCTATCATTCTCCTTACTTGCCTATTTTTTCTATTTAACATTAGTAATACTTGTGCTTTTCAAAAACAAGTTTCTCCTTATACCTTTTCTGACCCTATTTTAGAAGACTTGATAAATAAAGCCAATAAACTCTCTCATCAAGAATTAAATGAGGAGGCAATTCAAGCTTATTCTTCTTTGCAGCAAAAATGCCGTGCTGCTAATATGGATAGTATAGCAATTGATTTATATCAAGAGATTTTTACCGTAATTATATTGAGAGAGGATTATGACCTAGCCCAAAAGCTAGGACAGATTAATAGCATTCGAGCACAAGAAAAAGATGCCAGTATTTTGGGTATTTATTATGCAGCTCTTGCCCATGCCTACCTTTTTTATGGCGAGATAGACTCTACAGAAAAATATTATGCCTTAGCTTCTACCATTTATGCGCAAGAAGAAAGAGCTTTGCTAGACACTTACTTAAATATCAATCTTGCGATTGAATACTACAGTTTTGAAGAATTAGCCTTAGCTAAAATACATCTTAATAAAGCAGAAAAATTAATAGCAGAAAAACTGCATCCTCGTAACTTGTCTGTTAATCGTATTCACCAATTACAAACCGCAATTTACTATGAGTTGCAAGAATATGAAAAAGCAGTTGAAAGCACTTTAAAATCCCTCCAATATAATAAGAAAAATAATAATGTCTCTTATGAGCAACTAGCAAGTGATTATAACAATCTCGCATCTATATTCAGTCAGTTGGGAGATTCTGAAAACGCTTTAGATTATTATCATGCCGCATTATCTTTAGCCCTAAAATCAAAGGTAGATGATCCTAATGAACTGTCTTATTTATTCTATAATATAGGTTCTACCTATTATGAGCAAGATAAAAAAAAGAAAGCTAAAACCTATTTTCTGAAAAGTTTGAATTTGATCGCTGGAGTAATTAATCCAAGTGTAGAATTACAACAAGATTTTATTAACAACTGTCACTCTCTAGCAGATTGTTATACGAATGAAGAACAAGTTGATTCTAGCTTGTATTATATCCATCAATCTGCTCAAGCCAGTGAAAAAATATCTTACCGATTAAGTACAACACATAAACTTTATGCGGGTCATTTCTTACGTCAAAAAGACTCAAAAAAAGCAACTCAGTATGCTTTAAAAGCATTAAAAGTAGGAATAGAGGTCTATGGAGCTAAAAATTTGGAAGTTATTTCAATCTATATCTTATTAGGAAATATAAAAAATCAGCAACAAAACCACTTAGAGGCTTTAAGCTTTATTCAAAAAGGATTGGAAGCCCTCAGCGATTCAACAATGCTTCAAAGTGATTTTCCTAATCCAAGTTTAGAGGTGGTTTTTGATAAAAAGATGTTGTTAAAGCTATTAGCTTACAAAATGAAGTATTCAAGCCTACTTTATGGTCTCAATCATCCGTCGATTTCTGAAAAAGATTTGTATCAAACGGCAAAATTAAGTACTCAAACAATTGAATTCCTTAACAAGGGGATGAAAAATAGAAAATCTCAGCTTTCATGGTTGAACCAAACTGCTATTCCTGCCTTTGAACAAGCCATTGAAGTTGCTCTGAGTATTTACAAAAAAACATCAAATCCGAAGTACCTTAATGAAGCATTTACATTGGCAGAACGCAGTAAATCAATGCTAATGTTGAGTAAATTTCAAGAAGGAGATGCCGCTAACTTAGGAGGTGTTCCTATTGATTTAATTAAAAAAGAAAAACAATTAGAAAAAGATCTATTGGCTGCTAATAAAAAACGATTTGATGCCAGCCTAAAAGGTGATTTGAATGCCATTGCTTTTCAAGACAGCATTATATTTAGTTACAAACATCAAATTATGCAACTCTTGCATCAATTTGAGTTTGAATATCCTAAGTACTTTAATTTAAAATATGCTTTTCAAACGGTTGACATCAAGCGTATTCAAAAAGAACTAGACGATCAAACCACTTTTATTGAGTATTTTGAGGGTAAATCTAAGGTGTATGCTTTTACAATTACAAAACAAGACGCTTCTGTGCATAGTTTTGAAAGAACGCTTGATTACAATCGTAAGATTCGTCAATTTCATTCGATGTTAGTCAACCTCTCTGCTGCAAATAAGAACCCTGTTCATAGTTATAATAATTATGTAAAAACAGCGCATGAGCTTTATAATACTATATTAAAAAAGAGCTTAAATAGCACCCAAAAACGGCTTATTATTATTCCTGATGGACAGCTAGGTTATTTACCTTTTGAAACGTTTCTAACACAGCCCGTTGATTTAATTATAGATCAATCTTCCAGATCGGTTAAATATCCAAGTTTACCCTATTTAATTCAGAAATATAAGATCAATTACAACTATTCTGCTACTTTATTTTTACAACATTTAGCCCATCAAAAAAGCACTGGAAATGGTCAAATATTAGCCTTAGCCCCCAATTATAAAAACAAAATAGCCGCAGCATGGAGAAATCCTGAAGAACAAAAAATTAGATCAAGCTTGGAAGAATTGCCTGGTGCTAGTCTTGAATTAGAATTTTTGGAAGCGAATTTTAAAGGTTCTTTTTTACAGAACGAATTTGCCACAGAACAGCAGTTAAAACAAGAAGCACCTAAATACAGCATCCTTCATCTTGCCGTTCATGGTTTGGTCAACCATACACGTCCTGAACTTTCTAGTTTGGTGCTATTTGAAGACAATAATAAAGAAGAAGATAATATATTGTACGCTTATGAAATTGAACACCTTAATTTGAATACAGATTTGGTCGTTTTATCTGCTTGCGAAACGGGGATTGGACAGTATCAATCAGGGGAAGGTGTTTTGAGTATTGGACGAGACTTCATGGCTGCGGGCGTGCCTAGTATGCTTTCTACTCTATGGAGTTTAAATGATCATTCTGGTTTTATTATTATAGAACAATTTTACAAAAATCTGAATGAAGGAATGGAAAAAGACGAAGCGATTCGTCAAGCAAAGCTATATTACTTAGAACATTATAAAGGTATTGCTGCCCATCCCGCTTTATGGGCTTGTTTTGTACAATTTGGAGATTATAGTAGTATTCCTCTAAATACAGGTAATAATACTTGGCTTTTTATATCTTTGGGTATTCTTTTGGCTCTATTAGTAATAGGCTTTTTTATTTTTCGAAAACCTAAGGTATGACAGACACGACTTTCAAATATTATATTATTTATAAACCTTTTGGCATGCTTTCTCAATTTTCTAAAGAGGAAGAAGGCAATGTTACTTTAGCCGATTTAAAAATGACTTTTGATAAGGATATTTATCCTGTCGGGCGATTGGACAAAGATAGTGAAGGGCTTTTGATTTTAACCAACGACAAAAAGCTTACAGATGCTTTGTTGAATCCAAATTATAAACACTGGAGAAGTTATTGGGTACAAGTGGAGAAGATTCCTACTGAGAATGCCATTCAGCGACTCAATCAAGGAACGCTTATAAAGCTGAAGAAAAGAAGTTATAAAACGCAGCCTGCTAAGGTGGCGTTATTAGCAACTCCTCCCAAATTACCCCAACGAAATCCACCCATTCGTTTTCGTAAGGAAATTCCAACAGCTTGGCTTCAAGTTAGTTTAACAGAGGGCAAAAATAGGCAAGTACGCCGAATGACTGCCAGTGTTGGTTTCCCAACACTGCGTCTTGTTCGACACCAAATCGTTGATTTAACGATTGGCTCTATGATTCCTGGTCAAATTAAGAGCTTAGAAAAAGCTGCCATCTATAAATTATTAGATTTGAACAAAGTCTGATAAACGACCCACTTTGTCGGCTACAATACGCCCTTTTTCGTTGCGTTTGACGGTACATGCTTCAATTTCTGGAGCATGTTCAAAGAATAAAATATGCTTTTCTTCCACTGCTTTGTTCAAAAACCATTCTTTCTCTATTAAGGTCTGTAGAGGACGAATATCGTAGCCCATCACATAAGGCATACTAATATGACTTGGAGAAGGCAGCAAATCGGCACAATAAATAATGGTTTGATCTTGGTACTGAATGCGTGGTGTCATCAATGCTTCTGTATGTCCATAAGCATAACCGATTCCAACATTAGGCAGCCAGTCTAGGATTTGATCATAAGGTAAGGCATCAACCATTTTCAGAATACCTTCTTCCATCAAAGGAACAAAGTTTTCTTTCAAAAAAGAGGCTTTCTCTCTATCATTGGGTGTAAATGCCCAATCATACTGTGCCTGATTTGACCAATAAGTTGCCTTTGGAAACATTGGCATTAATTTCCCATTCGAACCATTCAAAACAGCGCCTCCAACATGGTCAAAGTGAAGGTGTGTCAAAAACACATCTGTAATATCGTCTACTGATAGTCCTTTACTAGCCAAAGACTTGACTAAAGTAGCGTCGCCATGTGGATGAAAATGAGAAAAGAATTTGTCAGATTGTTTGTTGCCGATTCCTGTATCAATGAGAATTTTTCTATCCCCAGTTTCAACTAATAAACAACGCATTGCCCAAGTACATAAATTTTTATCATCAGGCGTTTCTAATTTAGACCACAAACTCTTTGGAACCACGCCAAACATCGCTCCTCCATCCAATTTAAAATATCCTGTATCTATAACACTTAGTTTCATTTCTAGTTGATTGAGTGCACTAATTAAGTGCGTGATTGATCGTAAATTTTATTATTATTTCCCAAATCCAATAGAACTTCCGCCTCCTTCTAACTGTGAAGACAAACCTGCCATACGCAAAGCTGTTACAGCAGCTTCTACCCCTTTGTTTCCATATTCTCCACCTGCTCTATCAATCGCTTGTTGCATGCTGTTTGGTGTTAATACACCAAAAATAAATGGTTTGCTAGTTGCAATCGCCATATTCTGTAAACCTTGTGCCACTGACATATTGATGTACTCATTATGGCTCGTTTGTCCTTTTATCACACAGCCAATACAGATGGTAGCATCTACATTTCTATTTTGATTAAGAATACGAGCCCCTTGAGGTAATTCAAACGTTCCAGGAACTTGTATGGTATGAATATTACTTGCTTTTGCACCATGTTTGATTAGTGTATCGTAACACCCCTCGTACAAAGCATGTGTAATTTCTTCGTTCCAATCAGCAACTACAATTCCAAATTTAAGGTTTTCTGCGGATGGTAAAGTGCTTTCGTCATAAGACGATAAATTTTTATCTGCGCTACTCATTATTTCAGTCTATTTTGAGTTTGATAATAAAAACTGAGTACTGGATAATGTTCGTAAAGAAAACTTAGAAAATTGTCCTGTACACAAAAATAAAAAGGGTAAGATTAACACTAATTATAATAGCTAATCTTACCCTTTTGTTCTATATTTCGAATAGTACGACTAAATCAGATTAGCAAACTATTTTAAACGGATCAAATCTTTATCTGCTCCTAATGTCTCTCCAATTTGCTTGTCAGCAGCCAAAATTTCTTGGTAGAATTTCTTTGCTTCGTCAGTCTTCTTTTGGTGTTCCATCAATCGAGCAGCTTTGTGTTTTGCATACAAAGCTAAAGATAGATTTTTAGTATTGTTAGCTGCTGCTTTATAATGTCCCAAAGCGGCATCAAAATCATTTAACTCTGAAGTAGCATCGCCCATCATAGTATATGCTTGAGTTTGAAGCAACTCTTCTCCACTAAAGTTAGACAAATAATCTAAAGCTAATTTTGGTTGACCAATTCTTAAAGAAGAAAGACCAGCATAATAATGTGCCAAATTAGCAGCATCAGTACCACCATACTCCGCAATAATACCTACATAACCAATAAAGTTATTGGCTTGACCAGGAACACTTAGTCCTTTAAGTGCTGTTGTGAACGAGTCACGTTTCATTTCTGTATTTGCCTTGTACAACTCTTCTTGCGCAACAGCTTCACGAGGTTTCGCATACATTTGCGTATAAAAATAGAGTCCTACTATCAAAATAAGGATTCCTCCTATGATTCCTCCTATAAGCATTTTATTTTCTTCGAAAATATTATTTGCTTTTTCCTTTAACTGATCTGCTGTAAGATCTTGTATTTCAGTATATTCTTCGTTTGCCATAATAGTGTTACCGTATCAAAGTTCTCTTATTCTTGAATTAAATTTGTGTGCAAAGATAAACAAAGTTTTGACCTATTGATTTTTTTTAAGCCTAAATTTCTATTCAATTGTAAATTTTATCCTTACAGATCTATTTCATTCTCCTAATAACCACTTTTTATAGCCCAAATTAAGATTTCGAAAGATTAGTTTTTCAAAAAAAAACAGACAAGTCTGTCTATTTTATTTTTTTTTTACTACATTTGCCTTATGAAACATTCTTTAGTCAAGCAAAATATCATTGAGACCGCAGCAGACCTCTTCTACCAAAAGGGATATAATCGTACGGGTATCAATGAAATTATCAAAGAAGCAGGTATTGCAAAGGCAACCTTGTACAATCATTTTAAATCAAAAGATGATATTTGCCTTGCCTATTTAAAATATAAAAACGATGCCTTTATAAAAAATATCACTGCATTTGTGGCAACAAAACCGCAAGGAAAGGAACAATGTATGGCTATTTTTGATTTTCTACGCTTATTTTTTGAGGACAGCAGTTTTAATGGCTGTTGGTGCATCAATACTATTTCTGAAATTCCAAGAGAGAATGAAAGTATTCGAGAAAGTATCCAAGCTCAAAAAAGAGGTTTTATGACCTTTATTGAAAATGTAGTAGCGCATAATCTCCCTTTAAAAACACCTAAAGAACAAGCTTTATTAGCCAAGCACATTTATATTCTTTATGAAGGCGCTATTTCTGAAAGTCACCTACATCAAGACAGTTGGCCGATAGATTCTGCTAGAGAATTCTGTCAACAAATATTAACTTAAAATTGAATAAAAAAATTTAACTAAACATAGACAGACTTGTCTGTCTTTATTCTTAGAATTATAACAACACAAATTCGAAAAAATGAAAAACTTAAAAAACAAAACAGCCTTAATCATAGGAGGTACTAGTGGTATTGGATATGCAACTGCAAAAACATTGTTAGAACATGGTGTTACCGTGCATATTGCTGGGAGAAATACAAATAAGGTAGCTGATGCGCCTAATTTGATCAAGCACACCGTCGATATCTCTAATCAAGCAGCTGTTGAGGCATTTCAAAAAACGATTGCCAATTTAGAAAACCTAGATTATCTAGTAAATGCATCAGGTATATTTGGACCTAAACCATTTCTAGACCATACTTTAGCCGATTATAACTCTTATTTAGATTTAAATCGAGGCTTTTTCTTTCTTACTCAAAGCGCTGCCTTAAAAATGAAAGCAACCAACGGTGGCTCTATTGTTAATGTTGGTTCTATGTGGGCAAAACAAGCCGTGAAAGCAACGCCTTCTTCTGCTTATTCCATGCAAAAAGCAGGTTTACACTCCTTGACACAACACTTGGCAATGGAATTGGCTGATGACAATATTCGAGTAAATGCGGTCTCTCCTGCCCTTGTCGATACGCCTGTTTATCATGGTGTTTTTGGTGGAGAAGCAGCGGCAAAAGAGGCTTTGGTAGGGTTTAATGCCTTTCATCCCATTGGAAGAATTGGAACAGCACAAGATGTTGCAAACTCTATTGTCTTTTTATTATCAGATCAAGCCGCTTGGATTACAGGTGCAATTTGGGATACAGATGGTGGTGTAATGGCAGGTAGGAATTAGATTTCTTGTCCTATTATCACAAAAAAGCCGATTAAGAAAATAGATTTCTTAATCGGCTGATTTTTATTCTTTAAAACAAAAACTTTAATCCATAATAAATGGATAATCTTTTTGCTCGTAGTTGTCCGTATAGATTTCCTCTACTGGAGGGAATTCTGATTCTTCAGCAAATTGTACAGCAGCATCCATTTCCGCTTTTACTTTTGCTTTAATCTGCTCAATCTCTTCTAAAGTAGCGTGTTTTTTCTTCAACAAAGCTGCCTGGATAATATTAACAGGATCTTGATCTTTGTATTCTTTCTCTTCTTCTTTTGTTCTGTATTTCGCAGGATCAGACATAGAATGTCCTTTGTAACGATAGGTTCTAATTTCTAAGAACATTGGACCTTTACCAGAACGACAGTGTTCAGCAGCAGCAGCAATTTCATTGTGCACGACTTCTACATTCATACCATCAATCTGCTTGCTTGGCATATCATAGCCCAAGCCCAATTTATAGATATCGGTTACATTAGAGGTACGTTCTACAGAAGTTCCCATTGCATAAAAGTTGTTCTCACAAATAAACACAACAGGCAATTTCCAAGTCATTGCCATATTAAACGTTTCATGCAAAATTCCTTGACGACAGGCACCATCTCCAAACATACAGAAGGTTACGTTGTCGTTGTCTTTGTATTTGTCGGAAAAAGCAATCCCTGCTCCTAGCCCAATTTGACCACCAACAATTCCATGCCCACCATAAAAACGGTGTTCTTTAGAGAAAAAGTGCATAGAGCCTCCTTTTCCTTTTACGTTTCCAGTGAATTTTCCAAACAATTCAGCCATAGCTGAATTGCTATCAATTCCTTTAGCCATTGCCGCTCCGTGCTGACGATATGCTGTAATCCAAGCATCAGTTGGGCGGGTCGCTGTTTTCATTCCAGCATAGACCGCTTCTTGACCAATACAAAGATGTAGAAATCCTCTAATCTTCTTTTGGAAATACATCATATTGGCACGTTCCTCAAATTTGCGGATACGCAACATCAACTCATACCATTCTAAATAAGTTTCTTTTGAAAACGTCTTAGACTTCGTTATTTTTCTTTTAGCCATAGCTTAATGACAATTTATCTGATAAGTAGTTTTTTGAGATCGCACTAATAATAAGGTTATTAGTGTATTTTTTTTGCTTGATAATCTATTTCTCTTTTATTAAAGGTAACAAATTATCTAGCTATTATGTTGCTAAGATATAGATTCTAATACAAAGACAAAACAACTCTCGGTTTTTTCTGTAATTGTTTTTCAGTAATCGCTCTTATTTTTTCTTTCTGAATACGGCAAATCCTAAAATAAGGCACAATAAAAGCCCTCCTATCCCATACCAATATTTTGCTCCTGCGCCTTTTTTAGTTAAAGCAATAGGGCTGTCATCTCCCAAATTAACCAAGGCTGCCCAAAGATTTGGGTGGGATACAATTCCAGCGCTCGCCTCAATAAAAGCTAACTTCGCCTGCCTCAAAGCTTCTGATTTTGACATTCCTTTTGACAAGTTCTCATAAAAAATATTAATAATAATAGAAGTAGAATAATCATTGACTTGCCACAGAGTCATCAGCACACTAGGAGTTCCTGAATACAAACAGGAACGAGCCAAAGACATCACTCCTTCTGTCGCATTAACACTTCCATCCCCTGTTTCACAAGCACTTAAAACCATTAAATCAGATGAAATTTGCATATTGGTGAACTCATAAGCATACAAAAAATTATCTTCTAAAGAATCTTTCTTTTCGGCAAATGCCAAAGAAGAAAGCATTGGATTATTTTTATTCATAATTCCATGCATCGCTAAATGCACAACAGTATACTTAGAAAAATCAATGGTTTTGAAATTGTGTTCATTCGCATCTGTTCCAAAAAAATAAGTCCCTTCATAGACCTGTTCCAAGGCTTTAACTTCTTTCCTTGCGCCAGGCAAATCAATTAAGCCCTTTCGCAACCTTAGCTCAGCAGGGTCTTCGGTTTCAAAGAAGTCTTTATCTGGGTTATAAGATGCTGCCATTCCCAAAATACCGCTAGAACCTTGTGCCTTTACGTTTTTTTTATTTAGTAATAGAGAAGCAGAGTAAGTATAATAAATCGCATAATCTTTAATCAAATAATCCAGTGATTTATACACTTGTTCTGCTTGACCATCTACCTTTGTTCTAATAAACGTTTCAAATGGAATTCTTCCTAAAGATTTATCGGGAACAATAATTAGTTTTTTGATTTGAGCATCGGTCAAAAAATCAGCCACTAACAACTGATACAAGCCATAGGCAGCTTCCGTGTATTTGGACCAAGCTTCACGAGGGTTTTCTTTGATATAATTTAAGTTAGATAAGGTACGTTTTAAATCTACCAAATAACCTTCAAATACTTTTACATCAACAATCTTCTTCGCTTTTACCCCTCTCTTGCTGATTGCCAAGACATAAACAGCTTCGGAATTAATAAAATACTCTAGCAAAAGGCTTTCCTCATCAAGAATTTTATCTTGCAGCTCCTTAATTCCTACTGTTTTGTCTTCGTATTTCAATTGATAATACTGAGGATAAGCCTTTTCCAATTCAAGAATAAAGTCATCCAAATCATGTTGATCTGACAACAAGCTTTCTTCCATTTCCTTCTTCAAAGCATTCGTTTCCAAAGTACTTATTTTCAAAACGTCAGCTTGTTTTTTGGCTAATTTTTTCTTTAATGCTAATTCTTTTGCTTTCAAACTATCTGGAATCCCGCCTAACTCCTTCGCATTAGAAAAATCTAATGCTCTTTTCAAGAAGATTGATTTAGAAGCTTCTGCAAAATGAAGCAGTGTTTCATAATCCTTGTTTTCAAAATAATAAGGAGCCGTTTCATAAAAATTACCTAACTTTTTGTAGGCAATATCCTTTTGATCCCCAATATTGGCAAATTGAGACAACAAGCGATTGCATAATTGTTCTTCAAACTGACTACAATCGTTCAAGGCCTTGCCATAAATAGGATTTTTAGTTTGCTCATACAACTTCGCAAAACTTTTGCGCTTATAACTGAGTAGCAATAATAACTGCATTGGATTGATGGACAACAATTCATCAATATCAGGAAAATTAAAAATAAGCGGGTCTTTGTAATTAGGACAATTTACTAAAATGCCCTTATGCGACTCTTCTAAAACGCCTTGATAATCTCCTTGCTTAAGCTTCCCAAAAGCTATATTTGCATAACAAACCACCAAATCATTGATCTTGTCCCCTTCCTTTCGCAGCAGAATTTGTTCTGCTTTTTTTAACAAAGCAAAACCTTCCTCTATTTTACCCATTTCAATATACAGCGCTCCTTTACCAATGTAGATGTTAATCATATAAGAGTGCTCTTCACTTACAAGATTTTTCAAAATTGAAAAACTTTTGTCATACCAATCTATCGCCCCTTGAATTTCATTTGGAATCAATTGCCCTCGAAAACCTTTCTTGGTAATAATAGATGCCAAATTGTAATAGGCAACCCCCACTCTAGGATTGTTAAGTCCATAATTTTCTAAAAAAATTGCCAAGGCTTTTTCCCAATAACTCAATGCCACTTTATAATTATTAAGTTTGGTATTAGAAGAGCCTAAGTTTTGGTACAGCCAGCCCATGTTCAAATGATTTGGCGGAAGATTTTTTTCAAAAACAAATCGTGTTTTTTCATAATATTCGATAGATTGTTTTGTTCGTCCCTGAAGATTGTAACAAGTGCCTATATTAAAATAAACTTGCCCCAGCTCCATTGCGCCTTTTTCCAACTTCTCTTTTCGAATATTCAAACAAGTTTTATACGCCTCCAATGCATTTTCATAATCTCTTCTTTTATCATAAATCACCCCCAACTCACTATAGGTTTGTGATTCAATTAAGCTTTGAGCGCCTAATTTGGGTGCAATTTCACGGAGCGTGATTTCGGTAAATTCTT
>CALDEP010000241.1 GCA_937942475.1 uncultured Aureispira sp. | reverse complement strand
GATTGAATACTTAGATAGCTTGACGATTGGAGTTACCTTGAACGATACGGCAGGAGTTACCTTTAACTGGCAACTAATTTCAGGGGCAATGGGCTTAGTAAGCGATAGCACTTATAGCTTTGGAATTACGCCAGAAGATGGGGTACAATATGAATTTACAGCAACAAACAGCAATGGTTGTTCTGTGGATAGTATCGTTATCGTTTCTGTGACCAAACTAAGAAGAGCAAATGCTCCAACAGGATTTACTCCTAATGGAGATGGTGTGAATGACTACTTCTTCATCCAAGGGGGTGATAAAGTGGAAGAAGTGACCCTCTTTAGAGTTTATGACAGATGGGGGATTCTAGTCTTCGAAGGTAATAAGCTAGAGATCAACGTAGCTGAGCAAGGTTGGGATGGTGTTTATCGTGGTCAACCAGCTACTTCTGGAACGTATACTTGGTACTCAGACGTCTTATTTAAAGATGGACATACAGAACAACTCAAAGGAAATATTATCCTCTTGAGATAAGAAAAATAAGATTGTAGAGACTTTATTTATAAAGTCTCTACAATTTATTTTAAATAAATATTATACTTGTAGTAAGATTCCTCATACATTTTTCGTTATCATTACAACAAGCCTAAAATAGGGGTAGTTCTTACAACTATTTCTACATTAACAAAGAAACTATTAGTTAGAATATTATTAATCCGGTGATTATGAAATTATTTTTTAGACTCTCTCTTATTACTATTATATTTAATAGTCTTGCTCTATTACCGAGCGAAGAGCTACACGCTCAAGCTGATGCAAGATATTCACAATACTACCAAGCCCCTCTTCGGTTGAATCCTGCGATGACAGGTGTTTTTGAAGGACTTTGGCGAGTTGGAGCAAACTTTAGAACGCAATGGGGTTCTGTTATGGGTGGTTCTGATGCCTATTATACTTATGCAGTAGGAGCGGAGCTAAAAACACCTGTATTTAAGTCTGATTATATCGGGGTTGGTTTTTCTGCCCTAACAGATGTAGCAGGAGCAGGACAATACAATGTTACTGATATTAACTTAGGGATTACTTATATGAAGAAATTAACAGGAGGTGGACGTTCTTACAGACCCTCTTTAACTTCGTATTTAGTAGCAGGCGCACAAATTGGCATTGGTCAAAGAAGCGTCAAGTGGTTGAACTTGAATTACAGTACACAATATGTGGTTGATAACAATCAGTATAACTCTGGAATTACTAGTGGAGAAAATACAGGTGGCATGCGTATGGCAAAAATTTATCCAGATTTAAGTGCTGGTTTATTGTGGTATGGTGTTATTGGAGAACGCAAAAGTGTTTATGCTGGTTTAGGGTTATTTCACTTGAATCGTCCAGAAATTTCTTTGTTTGACCGTTCTAATGCTGGTGCTGACATCGAGCGTTTGTACATGCGTGTAACGGCTCATGCTGGAGGTGAATTCATGGTTGGTGGACGTGGTTCTGCTATTAGTTTATTACCTGGCTTTGTAGCCATGTTTCAAGGTCCTTTCATGGAGTTGAACATGGGACTTGGAATTAAATACCAAGCTCCACGATACGATGATTTTGCCTTTAAATTGTCTGTATGGACTCGTTTAGCAAACAGATTAGAATCAGAGATTGATGCAGATGCATTGGTTTTAGCAGTAGGAATTGATTATCAAACGTTCCAATTTACGGTTAGTTATGACATCAATACATCTTCTTTGTCTGCTGTTTCAGGAGGTCAAGGTTCTTTAGAGTTCTCTATTATTTATACACATGATGGAAAACGTTCAAGAGGTCAAGGCTGTCCAACGTTTAATTAAGAAAAGGTAAATTAAAAATAAAAAAAATCAGCATCTTGATAAGCTTATCAAGATGCTGATTTTCTTTTTGTTAGATAGTTTGTAGCGGATCAGAGTGCTAGATTTTTTTAAGAAAATTGTGTTTTTTTAGCAAAAAAATTTGGTTAAAAGAAATAACGTCGTATCTTTGCTGCGCACTAAGTATAAATGGCGAGATAGCTCAGTTGGTTAGAGCGCAGCACTCATAATGCTGAGGTCGGGAGTTCGAGTCTCCCTCCCGCTACTTTATAAAGCACAAATAGTTGAATAACAACTGTTTGTGCTTTTTTTTGTTTTATCCGAATTCTAAAGTTATGAATCTAGCTTTGAAAGCAGCCTTATATGAATCTTGTACTTCCTATTTGCAAAAGCGTTTGGATGTAATAGAGCATAGATTAAATGAGTTAAATGACTCTTTAGAGGCTGAAACGAAGAGTAGTGCTGGGGATAAGTATGAAACGGGGAGAGCGATGTTACATCTAGAGAAAGACAAACAAATGCAGCAGTTGGCTGTTTTGTTGACACAGAAGAAACAATTGCACGCCATAGACCCAAGGATTCCATATTTGCTTGTAGAGCAAGGCGCACTTGTTCAGACGAATCAAGGTGCTTTTTATCTTTCTATTCCAGCAGGAAAGCTAAAATTGGAAGAGGAGACTTATTTTGCAATTACTTTAGCTTCTCCAATTGGTCAATTGTTATTTCAGAAAAAAGAAGGGGATGCATTTGAGTTTAGGGGAAGGTCGTATGTTTTGGAAGCAATTATCTAAAAGCTTGCTTATTTTGATAAAACAAATCAAATAAATAGATCCAAAATAATCAAGCTTCCAAATACGGCACTAGCAATTCCATTGGTTGTAAAAAAAGCTAAATTGACTTTACTCAAATCATTGGGTTTGACTAAAAAATGTTGATAAATTAGTAAGCCAACAAATATTGCGGTACCGATCCAAGAGTAAATATCTACATCACTTCTCCATGTTGCCCAAATAACCAAACTTGCTGATATTAGGTGTAATACATTAGAGAGCATTAAGGCACGCTCTTTTCCCAAAGTAGCAGGAATGGAGTTTAGACCAAGCGACTTGTCAAAGTCTTCGTCTTGGAGTGCATAGATGATATCAAAGCCAGAAACCCAGAATAAGACGACAAAAGAATAAATAATAGCTGTAATACTATTGTTATCAAAAGCACCTGTAACGGCAATATAAGCACCAATAGGAGCTAAGGCTAGTCCAATTCCCAAGACAAAGTGACAAAGTGCCGTAAAACGCTTGGTGTAGGAGTATCCTAAAACGACAGCCAAGGCAATGGGAGACAAATAAAGGCAGAGTAAATTGATGGAATAAGTGGTCGCCACAAAAAGTAGGCTGTTGACAATGACAAAGTAAAGCGCGTTTTCAGGAGAAATAGAACCTGCGGGAATTTCTCTTTGAGCGGTTCTTGGATTTTTCTCGTCAATATCTCTATCAGCATATCGATTGAATGCCATAGCGGCACTTCGAGCAAATACCATACAAAGTACTACTTTCAGAAATAACCACCAGTTGATATTATTAGAAGTAGTGGTACTAGTTGTTGCCAAAAAAAAGCCAATAAAAGCAAAGGGCATGGCAAAAATAGTATGGCTAAATTTGATAAGTGATAGATAATTTTTCATAGAAAAGCCAAGCTTTTAAATACAGTGTTTTTTAATGATTCAGAACTTTCAGTATTTTCTAAAAGTTAGTACAATGATACAAAAAAAACTCTATACAAAATAAATTCTGCATAGAGTTTTTAGTTAGACTTTTAGTCCTTTTTTATTTTGCATTTGCTGCATCTCCTTCACCGTCTTCTCCTTCTAGTTTAATTACATCAGAAGAAATTGTTAAGATCGTGTTTGCAGGAATAGTATTCGCTGTAATGGTAACTGTTTTGTTTTGTTTACCTTTTTTGCCTTTAGAATCAAATTTAACTTTGATTTCACCACTTTCTCCTGGAGCGATTGGTTCTCTTGGCCATTCTGGTACGGTACATCCACAACTTCCTCTAGCATTAGAAATGGTTAAAGGATTTTCGCTTGTGTTTTCAAATTTAAAAACATGCTCTACTTTTTCTCCTTCTTCTAAAGTACCAAAATCAAACTCATTTTCAGCAAAAACAGCATTTGCAGCTGTTGCTGGATCAACTTCTGGTTGTTGAGGTTGTGTGTTGGTGTCTGTAGGTTTGATTGCTGGCTGACCAGTTGAAGGGTTGATTGCTGTTGATAGATCTGGAGTCGGAGCTGTTGCTACGGATGTCCCCAAAGCTCTTGTTGCTGCTAATGTATCAGCACTAGCACTACTAGAAAAGAATACACTATACGTTAAAACTGAAAGCCAAAGTGCCATCACTGCCATGCCACCCAATATTAAGTTTTCTTTGTTTTCCATTTTGTCTAAATCGATTTTACTAAGAATAATTGTTTTTACAATAAAAATTTTGCCCTACAAAAATAGGCTATTTTTTTTAACTATGAAAATAGTTGAAGCGAATCTTAACGCTTTTTAACTTGTTTGTTAATATATAATGTAAAATAAGGATTGAATCGTTCCTGTTAAACCTCTATTTTTTCAATTTTTAAGAATTGTTAGTCCATTATCCTAAAAAGGTACTGCCCAAACAAGCCGAAAAACCAACTAAAAGTGTAATAATGGTGCTTAGTATAAAGGCTTTTCCTTTGTCATTGTTACCTTTAAAAAAATAGAAAATAGAGATGAGTAAATTAACACCTACATGAGCGATGAGTGCATACATGGTCAGTATTAAAAGAACGAGTGGATTGTGCCCTTGGTCTGCTTGACTGTGCGCAATAAACTGTATTATCACAGTATAAATTAATAAAATAGCTAAGTTTATCCCGATTATTTTTTTGAATTGTTCCATATGCTTAATTTCAATGAAGTATTTTTTGTATAAAGTTAAGATTTTTACGACATTTACTATTCAATTGATAAGACAGAAAGCAAGTAAGCGTTTCGAGTCTTGTCCTACTACTTCATGGCAAAATTAGATGCTATTGATGATTAAAAATAGAAACCTTAAATAATGCTATTTGTAATATTTTGATAATTAGTGTAATATAAGATGTTTTTTTCAATAGATTTTTAAAAAATGAAGTATTGATTGTTATAATAATTATTAAAAAATAAAAAACATAAAAATTATGGGGTTTCGCAAAGAAAAAGACTCTATTGGATATATTGACGTGCCAGCAGACAAATACTGGGCAGCACAAACACAGCGTTCTTTAGAAAACTTCAAAATTGGTGGACATTTGATGCCAAAAGAAGTGATTCAAGCGTTTGCTATTTTGAAAAAAGCGGCAGCGCAAACCAATACCGAATTGGGTGTTTTGGATGCGGATACATCAGCGGTTATAGGTAAAGTTTGTGACGAAATTCTAGCAGGAAAACTAGACGATCAATTTCCTTTGGTGGTTTGGCAGACTGGTTCTGGAACACAATCCAATATGAATGTAAATGAGGTGGTCGCCAATCGTGCGCATGTCTTGAATGGTGGAACCTTGTTGGATGAGAAGAAAAGTGTTCATCCAAATGATGATGTCAACAAGTCTCAATCTTCAAACGATACTTTTCCAACAGCGATGTATATTGCAGGCTACAAAAAGGTAGTAGAAGTCACCATTCCTGGTTTGGAAGCCTTGCGAGATACCTTGGCAGAGAAATCAAAAGCTTATAAAGATGTCGTAAAAATTGGTCGTACGCACTTTATGGATGCCACTCCTGTAACGGTTGGGCAAGAATTGTCTGGTTTTGTTTCTCAATTGAACCATGCAATTAAGGCGATTAAAAATACATTAGAGCATTTGTCAGAATTGGCATTGGGTGGAACGGCTGTAGGAACTGGTTTGAATACGCCTAAAGGTTATTCTGTTTTGGTGGCTAAAAAGATTGCTGAATTGACAGGTTTGCCTTTTATAACGGCTGAAAATAAATTTGAAGCCTTGGCTGCTCATGATGCGATTGTAGAATCGCATGGAGCTTTAAAAACGGCTGCTGTTTCTTTGATGAAGATAGCGAACGACATTCGTATGTTGGCTTCTGGTCCTCGTTGTGGAATTGGAGAGTATATTATTCCTGCGAATGAACCAGGTTCATCGATCATGCCAGGAAAAGTCAATCCAACACAAGTGGAGGCAATGACAATGGCAATGGCACAGGTAGCTGGAAATGATGTTGCGATTAATATTGGTGGTATGACAGGACAGTTTCAATTGAATGTCTTCAAACCAATGATGATTTATAATTTCCTAATGTCTGCTCAGTTGATTGGAGATGCTTGTGTTAGTTTTAACGATAATTGTGCAGCTGGCTTGAAGCCTAATTATGAAGCGATCAAAGAGAATTTGAATAATTCCTTGATGCTAGTAACGGCTTTGAATACTAAAATTGGTTATGATAAAGCTTCAGAAATTGCTAAAAAGGCATACAAAGAAGGCACTACTTTGAAAGCGGCTGGTTTGGGCTTGGGCTATTTAACAGAAGAAGAATTTGATCAATGGGTTCGCCCAGAAGATATGATTGGTAGCTTGGATTAGTACCAGTTTTAAAATATAAAGTATAGAGAAGGTCTTCCCGAATAATTCGTGGAGGACCTTTTTTTATGGAAAAAATTAATACTACCTAGCATCTAAAGTCATAGATTTCGAAAGATAACAACAAAAGATAGCACTTTGATTACTCTACACGACGGTTTTTAAAGTTTGGCAGAATGGGCTTTTTTTTAAACAGATATTAGATCCTAGATCGCTTCGCTTTTAGATCTTAGACTCCAATCGCAGCTTAATTAGTTACGCTGATTCTTCGAGTTTGAGTCTAAGATCTAAAATCTAAAAGCGAAGCGATCTAAAAATAGTCAAAAACTAGCCCCATTTTAATTTTTACAAAAACCGTCGTGTAGAGTACACTTTGATATAAGTAGGAAGGAATACGAAATTGATAATAAGAACGGTTGTTTTACAATTTAGAAAACAACCGTTCTTATTATTTTAATAATTGGGAATTTGAACAATTTTATTGTTTGGTTAAAGAAGGGAGAGGGTTTTAGTTAAATTTCTAAAGCAATTTCCACCATTTCGCTCAAGGTTTCTTGTCTTTCTTGTGCCGTTGATTCAATTCCTGTCACCAATTCGTCTGATATGGTTAAGATGGTCAAGGCTTGGACGCCAAATTTTGCGGCTAGGGTGTATATGGCAGCCGTTTCCATTTCCACACAGAGGACACCATATTTTGCCCAATGTTTGTAGGCTTCAAAATTATCATTATAAAACTCATCCGCAGAAAGAATATTTCCAGCTTTTACCTGAATTCCTTTTCCTTCAGCAACCCGTACAGCATTCATAAACAAACCAAAATCAGCAGTAGGAGCAAAGTCCATTCCATTGAATCTTCTTCTATTAATACCCGAATCTGTTGAAGCCGACATGGCTAAAACAACATCTCTAACTTTTAGGTCGGCTTGATAAGAACCAGCCGTTCCAATTCGAATTAACTGTTTGGCGCCATAGCCAGAAATTAATTCATTAACGTAAATAGAGGTAGAAGGAATGCCCATGCCTGTTCCTTGTACAGAAACTTTTTTTCCCTTGTAAGTCCCTGTGTAACCGTTCATTCCTCTTACTGTGTTGTAACAAAAAGAATTTTCTAAGAAGGTTTCGGCTACCCATTTTGCTCGAAGAGGATCGCCAGGTAATAATACTTTTTCTGCAATTTCGCCCTCTTTGGCTCCAATATGTAAACTCATAAATTTAGTTTTAAAATAAGAAAAAGGCGCTCAATTGATTGGTAATTATTCTAGCCCTTCTACTTAAGTAACGTTACTTAATAATCAAATAAAATGCCCTTCCTCGATGGCTTTGTGGATGTTGTTCAAACAAAGCTAAAATCTTAGACAAGCTATCTAAGTTAAAAAAAAATGAGAAGTATTTCCAGTTAAAATGAAAAGTATATAAATAATAAGGCTTTTTTTATAAAAATGTTGGAAGGAAATTCTTTTTTAAGGAATGGATGCTTTAGGTAGTTTATAAATCTTTAAAAGATCCATTTTACTAAGAATTGTAATTGTAAATAATTGATTATTAGGTGATACTGTTTTTTTTATAAAAAAATAAAGGTAAAAAATAAATTATTTTTTAGAAGTAGCTCGTTTTTAAAGCCTTTATTTTTGGGTTTATTTGAATTGAAATAGTTAGCTTTTTTTGTGTCGTTTTTATGTTTAAAAAAGAATATCTTGTACATCTTATCTAATCGAAGCTTAATTTAGAATTATATTTGGTAAGCCCCATTGCCAACGGAATATTTTATTGCTAA
>CALDEP010000240.1 GCA_937942475.1 uncultured Aureispira sp. | reverse complement strand
TTCGATAATTCAGTTTTATTATACGCTGGCATTTGCCCTTCTTTTTCTGGCATACTTTCGATATAAACGGATGTAGAAGGAAAGGCTATGTGAACATCTAGTGCTGCTGCTAAATTCAAGATACTAAAAATAATTTCTTCTTTTAATATTAAATTAGCGGCATAATCTGTTGTATTAAAATAAATGACAAATAAAATATCTAAAGAAGAACCACCCATATTATTCAAATGAATAAAAGAAGTATCGCTTTTTGTTTTTGGATGCGCTTCGTTAATCGCACGCAAGCCTTCTATAAATTTTTCAATCAAAACAGGAGGCGTATAATAAGCCACTCCAATGGTTGTATTAAAACGCCTGTATTTCAGACTTCCCATATTATTAACCACCATATCGACCAAAGAACCATTGGGCACCGAAATTAAAGAACTGTCAGGCGTTCGAATTCGAGTTGAACGAAAGCCAATGTCTTCGACCGTTCCCGTAATATCTCCACTGCTAATAAAATCCCCTAATTGAAAAGGTCTATCGGCATAAATCATAATGGAACCAATCAAATGCTTGACCGTATCTTGAGCTGCCAAAGCAACCGCTAAACCTCCAATAGATAAACCAGCAATCAAAGCTGTTAAATCAACATTAAAGACATCCAAGACATAAATTGCTCCTATAATAACCATGATTACTTTAAGGATTCGAATAAAAATAGGCAACAACTGATCGTCAGAAGTACTCTCGGTTTTAGATACAATTGCTTCAAAATAAGAGCGTGCTAACTCGATGACATTTAGCACTACCAAAACCGCACAAACCGTATTAAATACTCTCAAAAAGGCTAAGAAATAGTAACTAATCCAAACGGGCAACATTAATACAGGAAAGAAAACAAAAACGACGTAAGCCACCACTAAATAACTAATGACGCGTGATATTTTGATAATAATGTCAGAGTCAAAATGATTTCTGCCTAATTTTGTATTCGCTAATAACTTGAACACCATGTTCAGCAAGCGCCAAGTAATAAAGTTTAATAAGATCGCTATAATTCCCAAGACGAAAATCGCTAAATACTGCCATGCCTTTAAGCCAAAAAAGCTACTGCCTCCTTGTGGTAATAACTCTAGTAAATAATGGCTTCCCAAAGGGTAAACAGAGCGATGCAATTCTGGAATTAATTTCAGACAAGCAGGATCATAACGCCAATAATCGGCATATTTCCGAGCACGCTTATCTTTACCTAACAAAGGTCTTGTGATGTATATTTCTGGCAATTCATTTGGAAACAAAACATAAACAGCATTCCTACTAGCAGAATCAATATAATCTGGATTATCTGGAATTAAATCTGCTCGAACCATCAAGCCTTTTCCATCAAAAATTTGCTTTAACTTGACCGCGTATTCTCGTGTTTTGTCCGTTACTTTTTTAGGGTCGCCCACTAATGCAGCAGCGGCTTTTTCTACATCGTAGAACTCCTCTGTTAGATAATAAATATGTTGATGGGCTACTTCTTGGGGCGTAGACAAATTGCCTGTTGGTTCTTCCTGCTCTATTTGCGCAAAACTACTCGTCCAACAAAAAAAACACAACAGTCCAATTAGTATATTTTTTAACATCTTTGTTTTTGGTTGATTTAAAAATAACGTTCTTTGACAAATCGTGTGGTAATAATTTAAACCACTTTTCTATTAGACAGTATGAGTCGTAAGTTTTAAGTAGAAAGTCGTCTATTTTATTTTGATAATAAACGACTTACGACTTTTTACTTAAAACTTACCTCCCAATTCATAGCTGTCAAAAGGTAGCCTAAATTTTAAACTCCACACGATTTGCAAAAGAACCAAAAATAAAAAAGCTTTCTAAATTCAATTAGAAAGCTAATTTGACACAAAGGTCTATATTTTAAAGAAGAAAACGGTCTATAAATATAAAATATCTCAGAACCTGTTTAAATTTTCTTATTCTTCATCGCCTGAATAGTAGGTCGCATCCTCCAAGATGTACAACAAACGAAATGGATCGTACTCCTGATCGTCCGTTTTTCTGTTGATTCGCAAGGTGCCTTCCAAAATAATTGGCTTATCCATTCTATAGATAATTGGGTTTTTGGCAATAATTTCAATGACCGACTCTGGTCCTGCTGCTCCACAGAAATAACAAGAACTGTAGGAAAATTTAGACAAAGTCATGCGTCCTTTTGTCAAATCAGCAGGAATGATAAAGCCTTTCAAATAAATCTTTTTACCGTCTAGTTTTGCAATCTTTTTGCCAAAAGTTGGTGTATTCGTAAAATTCTCAGTAACTGGATCAAATTTACTTTTGACGGTTACGTCCATCATTTCTTCCCAATAATTTTCTACTTTTTTACGTTGAGCATCCGCTTGAGAAGTGTACGCAAAAAGAACAACCAATAACAATACGATATTTTTCATTTATTTTATTTTATTCCTATCAACACAAAACAACTTGTTTGTTACATTTTCACACAAAGGAGTTGCTATTTGTATAGGGTTATTTGTATTTTTAAGATTAACTTGCTTTTTAAGGAAGATAGTATTTACAAAAGTATAAAAAAATAGTGCCAGTTTTAGTTTTTAAAAATTAAACTTTATTAGAAATAGAATTGTATAGATAGGCAAGGTATTAATTTTGCTGTACCAGCTTATCTTAATGAAGTTTACTAATTATACAAAGATTTTTTTCAAATGACTATAGAAGACCTCTTAACTTACCTTACGAATGATAAAACAGGTTTATTCTTATTTTTCATTTTGTTACCCATCATAACCGTCATTATTACGATTGCTTCTGCTGGGCGTAGCTTAGAAAAACCTTATTCTTATCTCTTTTCTGGGCTCCTTTTTGTGGTTTGCATTCCTGGCGTTCTTTCGATTACTTTATGGATTTATTCTATGTTTTTCGAACGAAAAGCCATTTGGCAATTGCCCTTTTTTGTTTATTATTTGCCCATTATTATTATGGCAATTTGCATTTATATTCTTAAAAAGAAGCGCATTCCTATTCGACGCTTACCTTGGTCGGGAGAACTATACGAATTTTTAGTGTTGTCCATTATCACCTTTGCCTCTATCTTAATTATGATGAAACTAGACATCGTTAATTTTCAATACCCTTGGCAATTGGGCATTTTTTCCGTGTTTTGTTTGGGCACCTTTCGTTTACTTTGGAAACGAATGGCAAGTTTGCGATAAAGACATTGCTTCTGAAATTTGATGCTTGATTATAATATTTTCACTTCCGTTAAACGATAGGGAAACGTATAAGAATCAGAATTATGAAAATGATGATTCAGCTTTAACACGCCTTCTATGGTATACTTTTTCCCTAATTTAAAAGCCAACTTTTGTGCATTATTCAATTCAATCATCGTGATCTTAGGATCTGCCGAACAGCCATAAAAAGGTTGTTTGTTCTTGGTCAATAAGGTGATCGTTGTATCTTTGTAGGTATAGAAATATCCTTTCAGGGTGATTTTCTGCCCATCCAAGTCCTTCACTTGTTCTGGAAAAGTAACTTTCCAATAAAAATCGCCTGTTTCGCTATAAGCAGATTCCTCCTTAGTAGTCTCCAATAACCACCAATAATCTTTAGGCAGTTCTGAAAAAGAACAAATAAGCCCTCCCATTAACAAAGAAAGTACAAGGGCAATTGTTGTAGTAACAAATTTCATTTGTATCGTTTTTATGGCTTTTTTAGTAAACTTTTAGATGAGTTTTAGCTTTTCATCTTGCTCAATAGTAGTGTTCACTATAATTATTATCAAGGTAATAAATAACAAAAAACAAGCCTAAATTTCCTGCGAACCTAACAATACATTAACAAAGACACTACGCTCGATAGATCCTGTTTCCAAAAGAAAACAAGTCCAAATAAAATAGAATTAGAAAAGGGAATTTAACAAATACCTCCCAAAATCCTAAGATTATATTAAAACAGAAAAGCATAAAGCTTTGGCTTGTTTTTGGCTATTCTGTTTTTAATCAATCAATTATCTAATTAATTTTATTTTATTATGAACAAACAGTTAATCGCTGTTTCATTTTCTACTTGTATACTCTTTGCTTACAACTCGTACAGTCAAACAAGTAGTCTAAATGACCTTCTATCAGAAGAAGAACAAATTGAGTTTACTTTTAAGGACAGTACTATTATTCCAACAGATACGGCATTTATCCAAAAAAGCAGTCTAAAAAGAAAGACGAGCGGTTATTTTCGTTATAAAGATTTAGCAAAAGAAAAAGAAAGGCGAAAAAGAATACGTGCCAAATATCAAAAAGAGAAAGACTTGAAAAAATAAGATTGGAATCCATTGTTAACAAAACAAAGAAGGTTCCTTGACCAAGAACAACACGCTACTAGAGAAAGGCTCCTCATTGGAAGTTTTACTAGTAGCGTGTTTTATTTTTAGGATACAAAATACTTTTTTGCAAAAACAAGCTTCTTTAAAATAAAATACTGTTCCAAATTATAATTTTGAAAAAACTTTTTTTCACCAAATTATAAATAAGTGTACAATTTACAATTACTTTTTTTTACTGTTTTCTAAAGAAAAACTTAATTAAAAAATATTTAACAGCCTTGCATTCCAAGCCTTAGAGTCCTTTTTTTTGAATAAATACAAAATAGAATAATATTTCGACAAAAAATCAAAAACACCCATATTTCCTTTTAAAGAACTAAAAAAACTTTAAAAATACAAATTTTATTCTAAAAAAAGCAATTCAAAAGCTTTTAAAATCATATAAAAACAGTAGCGCTTAGTGCTGAGAAAACCATTTTTTGAGTATACTATTTTTAAAATAATATTTTGTAATAAGTCATTTTTCTACCTAACATTGTGTGTGCTTCTGCAGAGCATTATTTTAATAAAACAAAAAAAAAACACACGCTAAAAATGTTTACAATAAAAAAAATCAGCGCAGTTGTAGGATTCTGCTCACTATTAATGGGCTCTATTCACGCTCAAACAAATACCCATAATCACGCACCAGGAAGATCTTGTTATGCACACGACAAACTTCAGGAGCAACTTCAACAAGATCCAGCGTTGCAACAACGCATGGATGATCTTGAAAACACAACACAACGCTATATTCAAAGTGTTGGACAGGCTCGTAATACATCAACTCGCAGCATTCCCGTTTACGTGCATGTTATCTATAGAACTTCACAAGAAAATATTAGCGACGCTCAAATTCAATCTCAATTAGATCAATTGAATGCAGACTTTGCAGCAACAAATGCAGATTACAATCCGCCATCTGATTTTGCTTCTGTAGCATCAGGAAATACTAATATCCAGTATACATTGGCAGGTATTACAAGACAACAAGATTCAAGAACATCATGGGGAACCAATGATGCTATGAAAACCCCTTCTCAAGGTGGTGTTGCTGCTGTTACTCCTGCTACGCACTTAAACATGTGGGTATGTAATATTGGAGGTGGCATTTTGGGTTATGCGCAATTCCCTGGTAGTGGAGCTGCCTCTACAGATGGAGTTGTTATGTCTCCTCAATATTTTGGGAGTAATAACTACGGAAGTGGATATTACCTTTCTGCTCCTTTTGACAAGGGACGTACAACTACCCATGAAGTTGGTCATTACTTAAACCTTCGCCACATTTGGGGAGATGGTGGTTGTAATGTAGATGATTTGGTAGATGATACTCCAGTTGCAGGTGCCTCAAATGGTGGCTGTCCAAGTTCTACGTTCAACTCTTGTTCTGGAGGTCAAAGAGACATGCACATGAACTACATGGATTATACGAATGATGACTGTATGTTTATGTTCTCTGCTGGTCAAGATGCTAGAATGTGGGCTTGTTTAAATACTTCTCGTGCTCAACTAGGAACTGCTGGTTCTGGTGGTGGCGGAGGAGGAGGTGGAACTTCTTGTACTGACAATGAAGTTACCTTCAACTTAAACTTTGACAACTACGGTTCTGAAACATCTTGGACCTTGAAAAATAGTGCTGGTCAAACTGTTGAGTCTGGAAGTGGTTACACAAATACTAGTGCTGACGTAACAGAAACATTCTGTTTGCCTGCTGGTTGTTATGACTTTACAATTAATGATAGTTATGGTGATGGAATCTGCTGTTCTTACGGTAATGGTTCTTATAGCTTAGTTGCTGCTGATGGAACTACAATAAGTGGCGCTTCATTTACTTCTTCTGAAACACAACAAATTTGTATTGGAACACCACCACCACCAACTTGTACAGACGTAACTTTAGACTTAAACTTCGATAACTATGGTTCTGAGACAACTTGGACCTTGAAAAATAGTGCGGGTCAAACCATCGAATCTGGAAGTGGTTACACAAACAGCAGTGCTGATGTATCAGAAACATTCTGTTTAGATGCTGGTTGTTATACCTTTACAATCAACGATAGTTATGGTGACGGAATCTGCTGTTCTTATGGTAATGGTTCTTACAGCTTGACTTCTGGTGGTAGTACATTAGCAAGTGGTGCTTCATTCACTTCTTCTGAAACGAAACAAATTTGTGTTGGATCAGGTGCTCGTGCAACCAACCAAACAACTACATCAATTGTTGAAGTAGCGCCTATGGAATTGAATCTATATCCAAATCCTGCTACTAGTGTATTGAATATTGACATCTTAAACCACGAAGGAACTTGTGTAGGACGCATCATGGATGCTACTGGCAAAACATTGTGGTCAGGTGATCTTGAAAAAGGTAACAACCAAGTTAACTTAAATCAATTGACTGCTGGAATTTACTACTTCAATGCTGTTAAACAAGATGGAACAACAGTTACTAAGAAATTCGTAAAAGGAAACTAGATCATAATTAAGGTATTCTAAAGAAGGGACACTATTCATGGTGCTTTACAATACAACAACTTAAACTATAAATGCTATCTAATTCGCACAAGGTAGATCACTCGCAAGAGTGGTCTACTTTTTTTTTATGCCTAGCTCCTTCTTACTCTTTCAATTTCTAAGACTTCACTCCCCTCAAAAATAACCTTCCAATCTTTAGATGAACCTTTCGCTACTTCGTACAACAAATAATACTGTTTCAGCCCCTTCCTTACATCGAAATGAATGGACAATAGATATTTAGCTGAAAATAGTAGGTCTGTATTTCTATACTTTACAGCAAAGTCATTCATTGCTTTTTGAGCAACTCTATTTAATTCGTTCTCATTTTTAATTACAAAGTCTATTGTAGAAAAGTCATTTTTTGTTAGAATTATCTCAGGATCATGAATAATAACCTTGCACATGGTAGCCTTTTGCCCCTCCCATTGCTTGGTTCCTTTATTATACCAAAAAGAACAACAAGATAAAACAGATAATAAATGAATATTCTTTGCATTTTTTAGAGCAAACTCTGCATGCTTTTGAAGTAGATTAGTATCTGGATCAATATAAAAAAGATTGGAAAAAGGCTCTACTATTACCCCACTCTCACTAAAAAGCAGTTCATGTGCTTTGGTAACATAATAAAAAATGCACTCCTTATAAGATTCTAAATATTTAGGCTGAATGCGTTTGAGAAATTCAGAATAAACAATGTCAAAATTTCGACCAACCTGACTATGCAACCATCTCTTAACTAAACTTGTGTCTAAGTGTGTTCCCCCTCTTTTCTTCATAGATTTTCGAAATGGCAGGATTTCTTCTTGAGTACTTTTTTCGTGGCGTGTTTCTGAAAAATCTGGCTTATAAGCATACTTACCTCTTGACCCCGACACTTTTCTTAGCAGCCATTTGTGCTGTTTTCTTTTCATCTTTTTTTGCCTCTAATACATATTGTTAAGAAAAATAGTTCCAATAGAAAGTATACTGCCACATACCTTTTTTTTTGTTCCTAATTTTAAACAAAAAAAACTCTTACCAACCTAAGTCAGCAAGAGTTTTCCATTGATTAAAACAGCTTATTTAAAAACCGTTTGTTTTCTATATTTATTGTTTTACAATCTTTCTAGTAATATGCTCTTGTCCATTGGTGAAGCTAATAAAATAGACTCCTTGTGCCAAAGCATTTACTTCAATTGTTTTGTTCTGT
>CALDEP010000239.1 GCA_937942475.1 uncultured Aureispira sp. | reverse complement strand
TAATGCTAAATTTTTAATGTTTGCTGCGCTATAAAGCATTCAACATTAAAAATTTAACATTAAGAATTAAGAACAAGTTTATACAAGAATATTGATTTTTCATCAACCTAATTATTTGTTTGCGTAACTTGAGTTAATAACAAACAACAAATCCTTAAACCTAATAACTAGTATCATGAAACAAGCTTTCTTATTTTATTCTATATTCATCATCTTATCCATTTGCGTCTCTTGTGACCAAATATCACAACAAAGTAGTAGTCGTTCTTCCTCTAATTCTCTAGCTTCTATACAGCAACTAAAGAAGAACAACACCTATATTGAAGCATCAAATAAGACACTAGTTGCTGCTATGGAGGCAACAACCATGATCAAAATACAATATCAACAGTTAATTCCTATAGCAGAAAAAATCCAAGTCTTAAACTCTGAATTTCATCAATACACGGCTGAACTTAAAGATTTAATGGCAGAAGAATCGAATGGTGTTTATACTGATACAGAAGCGAATGAGGAAGGCAATACAGATCTAATCGGAATGCCTAAAAATGGTGCTGACAAAAAGGCTGTTGAACAAATTTTCATTTCTGGGCAATATGGTGGTGGTCAACAAGAGGCACAAGGCGTTTTATTAGAGTTTAAATTGAAGCAACTAAAGGAGGCTTATCTGGAAACAATTTTAAAGATGTGGGACGAAGGTGGTATTCGAGGAACTATCTTTGCTGACCCTAGTAGGAAAAACGCCACTATAGATAAATTGACTCGTGAAATTTCAATGCCTAATGATAACAACTTTTCTAGTAAAACAACTTGGATTGAAGATAATTTCAGAGGCAAGACTGTTCAAGAAACGTATCTTCTATTAACACAATACGAAAATCAAATTAACTTATCTACAGCGGCTATACTCAAATTTCTATCTGAACAAATGGGTAGGTTAGAACTGACCTATGATAAATTTGATGTTTTTGCCCAATCTCCAAAACCTTATGTATTACTAGGAGAAACCTATGAATCAGAAATTGCTTTAGGAGCTTATTCTTCTCAAGCGAAATTTTCTGTTTCGGTTAATGGTCAATCACTTCCCATTAGAGATGGCAAAGCTAGATACTCGACTAGAGCTGCCAGAATTGGCGAAAAAACGTATAGTGCAACCATTTCTGTAGTAAATCCACTAACGGGAGAAACAGAAACCTTTAAGAAAGATTTTTCTTACGAAGTAGGTCAACCTTCTGTTAACGTTGCAGCCGACAAACAAAACGTCCTTTATATTGGTGTTGCGAACCCTGTAACAATTGCTGCTGCTGGGATGACAACTTCATCTATGAAAGTAGCTATGTCTGGTGGTTCATTAAAAGCGAATAGCAGATCTAGTTATATTGCTACTGTAACTAAACCAGGTCAGGCTATAATTACTGTAATTGACACTAAAAATGGTAAGAAGTTTCCATTTACCTTCCGTGTTAAAAAGATTCCTAATCCTATTATAAAAATGGGTGAAAATATTGATGGAATGCTTAGTTCTAATGTCTTTAAAGCTCAAATGGGTTTATCTGCTATTTTAGAAGACTTTGATTTTGATGCTAAATGTGCCGTACAGTCTTATGACTTGGTGTACACTCGCAAACGTCAAGATGCTGTTTTACTGGAAGCAAAAGGAGGTCGTTTTTCTGGAAAGGTTCTTCTGGCAGTTAAACAAGCAAAACCTGGCGACCAATATAGCTTTACCAATGTGATGGTTAAATGTTCTGGTGATATGTCCTCTCGTCGAATAAATGGCTTGGCATTTAGAATAAGATAGTTTTTTAAATTTAGTTGATATTTTCTGTACTAATTTTTAGAATAGCTCATTATGAAGTCGTAAAGTATAAGTTCAACTTATGTTTTACGACTTTTTTTTGTTGGAATGTTGTAACTGCATCTCTCAAACCAGTGCTATGTATAAACTTTTATTGCCCTTCTTTTTTATGATTAGTGGTCTCAGTTGTCAATCTTCAGAGAGCCAATATATGTCAACAAGTGATGGCTTACATTTGAATCAATGTATCCAAAATAGTACGGAGATTATTAATAAAACAATTCAAGCGAAGCTTGTTGATATGGAAATTGATGCTGCTTATAAAGTACATTATGCCCCTGTTTTAGCCAAAGCAAAAATTATAGCGCAACTCACAACAGCTGTTTACGACAGTATCACAAGCTTTCAGCAACAGATCGATCTCTTGCCTTTAGCATCAGTTATCAACAAAGAGCAGCTGACTACTTTTCATTCCTTGCAACAAAAAGCCCAGCACTTACAGGAAAAAAGTATTGCTTTAGTTTATAAGTCTTGGGACAATGGGGGAATCAAAGGAACTATTTTTAGAGACAGCACAAGGCGCAAAGGATCCATTCAATACATCAAAAAAGAAATTCGTCCTATTTTGATCACAACAGAGGAAAAGATGCTTAGTCCATCTATCAAGCCTATTTTACAGACTAAATTAGGGCTACTTCAACAACAAGTCAAACAAAATGAAGCTGTTTTTATCCATTTTTTTGCTGGTCAATTTGGTAAAATGATGCTT
Source organism: uncultured Aureispira sp. (assembly GCA_937942475.1). GTDB lineage: Bacteria > Bacteroidota > Bacteroidia > Chitinophagales > Saprospiraceae > Aureispira. The sequence goes on along the minus strand of CALDEP010000239.1, from coordinate 1,457 downwards.
TGTGGTCCACGTGAATTTATGGCGATCAATAGTGCCAAAACTTGTATTCGCTTGGGCGAAACCTATGAAGCTGCATTTATTTTTTTGTTGGAAATGCCGCATAAGAATTATGACGTTAGCATTGGGGATAGTGTTTTAAATATGGTAGATGATCGTTCTCCTATCTACAGTATTCCCTCCACAGCGAAGGGCGAGCAATGTTTTTGGACAACTGCTCTTATAGAAAATCCATTGACCAAAGAACAAACCATTCTTCGTAAAGCCTTTTATTTTGAAGTCACCCAATAATGCTTAATCATGAAAATTAGATTATTTTTTTGTCTGTTAGGCTACTTGTTTACCAGTTGTCAAAACAACTATTCAGAAGAAAGTATTGAACAACAGTTGAGATTAAACGAGCAGTTTGAAAGAAGCAATCAAATGATCAAAAAAAATACGTCAGAGATTATTGATCAATCTCATGCAAGGATTCAAAGAATGCCACAGTATCGATTTTTGGGTTTAAAACTGGAAGAAGTTACTCGATTCGTGGATTCATTTTATCAAGAAGTGGAGCTTCTTAAAACGCAGTTCAAGCATAATCCTCAAGAGCAGCAAGCCCTTAAAGTATTTGAAATACTTCGCAAAAAAACACTAGAATTCTATCAACAATCCATTCAGTTCATAGAAATGTGTTGGGATAATGGAGGCATCAAAGGAACTATTTTTGCCGATATAAGTAAAAAAGAAGCAACGCTTCAACGATTAAAAAAAGAGTTAGAACCGCTTACGTTTGAAGCACTAAATCTCAATACATTTAATAATAAAGACCAAGCATTAGCCCTTTTTTTAACACAAATTCAGATGCTTCAAAATGGTATTCGACGGCAAGAAAATAGCTTAGTTTGTTTCCTTGCCGGGCAAATTAGTTTCTATGATGACTATGATCGTTTTGATGTTTATGCTTTTTCTCAAAAACCTTGTATTCGACTTGGAGAAAGCTATGAAGCAGGGATTTTTTTTGGAAATTATGCGCCCGTTTCACTACTTAAAGTTACCGTTGATAAGGATAGTCTTTCTATTGTTAATAATCAAGCAAATTATCAAAAAAAAACTACCCAGCTTGGCGAACAAGCTTATAAAGTTGCCCTAACATTCCAACATCTCATCAGTGAAGAAGTAGAGTATCGGGAGCAATTATTTTATTTTGAAGTATCAGAACAATAAGCATGAAATATAAATTAGCCCTTTTAATCTGCTTCGTTTTTTGCCTAAGCAGTTGTCAAGAAAACTATTCCAATGCCTTGGTCATTCATTATTACCAATTAGATAAAAGCTTAAAAAAGAGCAATGAATTAATTAATTCTGCTGCAACAAGACTTTTTGAAACAATGGTAGAAACGAGCAAAACGAAAACCCAATATCAACCTTTGGTTAACAAGGCAAGCCAAGTCATTGAACCAGCCGATAGTTTGATT